>NZ_JBFTZS010000355.1:0-4954 GCF_056406675.1 Caulobacter sp. P1_B12_2
TCATCAGCCCGGCCAGCGCCATCGTCTCGGGCCTGGACCTGCTGGAGGATCCCTCCGCCCAGGACATGCGCGAAGACGCCATGAGCCTGATCGCGTCCAGCGCCCGCAAGCTGGCCGACCTGCTCCAGTTCACGCGCGTGGCGTTCGGCGCCTCGGCCTCGGCCGAGAACTTCGATTCCCGCGAGCTGGAAAAGCTGGCCCAGGGCGTGTTCGCCCATGTGCGCCCGACCATGGAGTGGGCGATTCCGCCCTCGACCATGAACAAGGCCAGCGCCCGCGCCATCCTCAACATCGCCCAGATCGCCGCCAGCGCCCTGCCGGCCGGCGGCAAGGCGACGCTGCGGGCCGTGGTCGTCGACGGGCGGGTGGCGATCACCGCCGACTCCGTCGGACCCCGCGCGCGCCTTCGTCCCGAGGTCCTGGCCGGCCTGAAGGGCGAGGCCCTGGCCGAGGGCCTGGGCGGTCCGTGGGTGCAGGCGGCCTATCTGACCGCCCTGGTCCGCGCGGCCGGCGGCCAGGTCGGGGTCGAGCTGGGCGAAGACCAGGTCAGCCTGGCGGCCTGGGTCCCGGCCTAGATATTCCCGAAGATAAACCACCGGATCGCCGTCACCGTCACCGCTCCTTAACTCCCTGCGCCGCACATTGGGGCGATTGGATGGAGCGTGCCGTGAAGACCTGTCTCGTCGTCGACGACAGCCGGGTGATCCGCAAAGTCGCCCGGCGCGTCCTGGAAGACATAGGCTTCGAGATCGCCGAGGCCGCCGATGGCGTGGAAGCCCTGGCCTGGTGCCGGGCGGCGATGCCTGACGCCGTTCTCCTGGACTGGAACATGCCGGTGATGAACGGGATCGAGTTCCTGCGCCATCTGCGCCAGGAGCCGGGCGGCCAAGGCCCGACCGTGGTCTTCTGCACCGTCGAGAACAAGATCGAGTCCATTCGCGAGGCGCTGGACGCCGGCGCGGACGAGTACATCATGAAGCCGTTCGACGGCGACATCATCGCGGCGAAGTTCGCCGAGGCGGGCCTGCTGTGACGCCCGAGGACATGGACCTGCTTGTCGCCCTGGCCCGCCAGCGCGCCGGTCTGCGGATCGAGAGCGACAAGGTCTATCTGGTCGAGAGCCGGCTCAACCCCCTGGCCCGCCGCGAAGGCTTCGACTCGATCGAGGCGATGATCGCCACCCTGCGCACCCACCGCGAGGACAGGCTGATCTGGGCCGTCGTCGAAGCCCTGACCCTGAACGAGACCGCCTTCTTCCGCGATCGCGAGGTCTTCGCCCATTTGCGCGACGAGCTTCTGCCGGCCCTGTCCAAGCTGGGCCGCGACCGCCCGATCCGAATCTGGAGCGCCGCCTGCTCGACCGGTCAGGAGGTCTATTCCCTGGCCATGACCGCCGCCGAGTCCCGCGACGTAGCGCCGGGCGCCCAGTTTGAATTCTTCGGCTCCGACCTGTCCGACCGCTGCCTGGAGAAGGCCCAGAGCGGCCTCTACACCCAGTTCGAGGTGCAGCGCGGCCTGCCGATCCGGCTGCTGGTCAAGCATTTCGAGAACCAGGACGAGATGTGGGCGATCAGCCCGCGCATCCGCCAGTCGGTGCGCTGGCGGCGGATCAACCTGCTGGCCGATCTGTCCTCGATGGGCAAGTTCGACGCMATCCTGCTGCGCAACGTCCTGCCGGGCCTGGATCCCGGCGTGCATGGCCGGGTGATCGAGAGCCTCGCGGCCCGCCTGGAAGACGACGGCGTGCTGCTGGTCGGCAGCGGCGAGTCCCTGGAGGGGATCACCGGCGCCGTACAGGCCATCGCCGGCCGTTCGGGTCTGTTCACCCGCGCCGCGGCCTGACGCCTAGGCCTCGGCCGCCCCCAGCTTCGCGCCCCGCTCGCGCCAGAACGCCAGCATCCGATCCCAGGCCGTCGCCGAGTCGCGCTCGGGCAGCGCCTTGACCAGCTTGCGGTAGAGGGTCTGGACCGGTCCCTGGGCCGTCAGGGTCGTCGAGAGATCCAGGGCCTCGATCATCGCCACGGCCTCCTTGCGATAGTCCACGGGCAGCCTTCCGGCGTGCGGGGCGGGCGTGAGGCAGTCGCTGAAGTCGAGCTTCACGCCGGTCAGCACCTCGATCGCCGTGGCCATGGTCCGGGCATAGTCCGGATCGCTGCCCAGCCGGTCCACGTCGACGACCAGATCGGCGCGCGGCAAGGCCGCCACGTAGGACAGCACATAGACGGCCAGGAAGGCGGCGAACGACACCCGGGCGGGCGCCCGCTTCAACCGCTTGCGCACGGCCTGGATGCGATCGGCCAGATCGCCCTTGCCGGTCGGCAGGCCCAGCCGCCGGGCGCCGGCCTCGCCGCCCGCCGCCTCGGACAGGATCACGTACTGGCAGAGCTCGAAATAGGTCGGGCGGGGCCGCTTGCGCAGCGAATAGAACGACCGCCACTGCTGCACCGGATCGCGGATCAGCACGATATGGGTGCCGCCGAACCGTCGCCGCAGCCAGCCGATCCGACCAAGGGTGCGGCAGCACGCCAGCACCGGCGTGCGGCCCTCGCGCCGCGCGGCCTCGATCAGGGTGTCGACATAGGCGGCTTGGCCGGGATCCTCCTGGTCGGCCGGCAGGAAATAGTCGTCCAGGGCCAAGCGCGCCTCGAAGCCGTGAACGCCGCCGTCCGGCCGCAGCAGGGCGGAGAATTCCGACAGGTAGGGCAGGCCTTCGTTGGGATGGCGCAGACCGCTGGTGGACGGCCGTTCGCGCTCGATCCACTCCGGGGTCACACGCTCCAGCTGCTCGTGCCAGGGCTCGTAATAGGCCATCACCTCGGGAACGGCGCGAAAGCGATGCCAGACATAGGTGCTGGAGCACCGCCAACCGCTATGGACGAAGATCGGCGCGGAGGAAGGACGCGGCAATTTGAGATCACCCGTGGAACAGACGACCACAGGCTGCGGCGCCCGCTTGACCGGCGGATATCGGTTCGGGCTGCATCCGGACGAGATTTGTAACCGTCCCGCCACGCCCGAGATCGATTGTTACGAAACCAGACTCGATTTTGCGAGATCGTCTTCAAATTGCATTCTTGAAATAAAACCTTGGATGGATTTCATGCAGGCACCCAGACGCGAAAAAGCCCGCCGATCCAGGGATCGGCGGGCTTGATCGAAGGTCCGGCGTGACCGGGCCTCGAGCTTTCGCTTAGGGACTACTTGGCGTCCTTGGCGGTGTCGCTGACGGCGCCGCCGACCGACGAGACGTCCTTGCCGGCGCCTTCGACGGTGTTGCAGGCGGCGACGGTGAGGCTGGCGGCGATCGCGGCCAGAATGATGAGCTTGCGCATGGGTCTTCTCCGGTGATCGCCCGCAATGGGCGTCTAAAGGTGTTGCCCCACCTGAACGTGGACGGCGCAGCTAGGTTCCGGTGAAAGGCGGTTCGGCGGGCGGCGCCTGCGGGGTCGGGAAAATCAGGCGCACCAGGAGGCCGCCGGCTGGAGAGGCCTCGAACAGCAGCTTGCCGCGCAGCTGCCGGGCGAAGGCGGTCATCAGGGTTCGACCCACCCCCTCGACCGGTCCCTTGGGCGCGCCGGGACCGTCGTCGCCGATCGCCAGCTCAGCCTCTTCCCCGCGCACGAAGAAGTCGACCGTCAGCGTGCCGCCGCGGTCCGCCAAGGCATGCTTCTGGGCGTTGGTGATGGCCTCGACCGCGAACAGGGCCAGGGGCGCCAGCCGGTCCGGATCGATGACCAACGGATCGGCGTGGACCTCGGTGCGGATCGGCCCGCCGGTCGACATGTCGCCGGCCAGCAGGAGGGCGGTAAGCTCCTCGAGGAAGGGACGCAGATCCACGCGCTTGAGGTCGGGACCCTGATAGAGCGCCCGATAGATCTGGGCCAGGGCGGTGATCCGCTGGCGGGTGTCGTTCAGGGCGGTGCGGGCGGCGGGATCGGTCAGGGCCCGCTGCTGCATGTTCAACAGGCTGCTGATGATCTGCAGGTTGTTCTTCACCCGGTGATGGATCTCGCGCATCAGCGCGTCCTTTTCGCCCAGGCTGTCGCGCAGCGAGGCGTCGCGGGCGACGATGGCGGCGGCCATGTCGTCGAGCGTGGCGGCCAGTTCGCGGATCTCGGGCGGCGCGCGCTCGGCCTGCAGCGGCCGAACCGTGAACCGGCCCCGGGCGTAGATGGCCGCGACCCGGCGCAGATAGACGATCCAGCGGATCACCGCCTGCTCGGTGGCGTAGAGCACGGCAGCCAGGGCCAGGACGAAGGCCAGCAGCGGCGCCAGCAGGCGCAGCGCCGGATTCAGCCAGGCCCAGGAGGCCAGACCCGGGGCCTTGGCCGACAGGATGACGAACACCTCTTCGCCGACCAGGGGCGCGGCCGAGAAATCACGGGGGCGGTCGTCGGCGTCCCGGCCCGACCACAGGGCCGAACCGTTCCTGATCGTCTGCTCGCGCCAGGCGGTGGACGGCGTGCCGAACGCCCGCCGGTTGGTGGCGGCGAAGACGTGGCCCTCGGAATCGGCCAAGGCCACTTCCGCCCCGCCCGGCAGGTAGCGGTTGGCGGTCTCGGGCTGGATGGTCGACAGGGTCAGCACGGCGGCCATGGCCCCGTCAAAGCGGCCGTCCGACTTTTCGGCCCGCACGGCCGTCAGGACGGCGGGCTCGTTGGCGTAGGCGACGCCGGGAATGCTGGCCACGACCATGTGCGATCCGCCGGCCAGGCGCTGGAACCAGCGCCGATTGGCCCGCGTGGCGTCGGGCGGCGTAGTGGCGGCGGCGCAGGACACCCGGCCATAGGCGTCGAACCGGATCAGGTTGGCGTAGCCGGGCAGGCGTTGCTTCACCGTATCCAGGCGCTGGGTGCACTCAAGCCCGACCGAGCCCGGGCCCAAGGTCTGGAGCAGGACGCCGGCCGCCTCGATGCGGGCGCGGGCGATCGCGGCGCTGCGGCCGGCCGCCAGC
>NZ_JBFTZS010000356.1:0-4938 GCF_056406675.1 Caulobacter sp. P1_B12_2
CCTGGAGGCCCGCCTCGAAAAGCAGGGCCTGACCCGCGCCGTCGCCACCGACCGCCAGTCCGCCCCCATGGCCGAGATCCTGTCGCTGATGGTCCGCGAGCGCCTGACCGGCGACGCGCCGCCCGACGGCGCCAAGGCCCTGGTCGACATCCTGCGCGCCGACATCGAGAATCGGGCCGGCAAGGACCTGGACCGGCTGCTGGCCTCGATCGACGACCAGGCCGCCTTCGCCAGGGTCACCCGCGAGATCCTGCGCGACCTGGACCTGGGCGAGGACATGTCCGACGCCACCGAGCAGTCCGATGAGGACGAGGGCGACGAGGACCAGAACACCGAGGCCTCGGAAGACGATTCCGGCGAAGGCGAGGGCGAGCAGTCCGACGGCGCCCAGCCCGAACAGGCCGAGACCTCCGACCGCGAATCCGAGGCCGGCGACGAGGAGATGGTCCAGTCCGAGCAGGACGGCGATCCCGAGGACACCGAGGAATCCCCCGAGATGGGCGACGGCGCCAAGCCGGCCCGTCCCGACGCCGGCCAGGGCGGCGCCAACGAGCCGGTCTACAAGGTCTTCACCACGGCTTTCGACGAGGTGGTGCCGGCCGAGGACCTGTGCGACGCAGACGAGCTGACCCGCCTGCGGGCCTATCTGGACCAGCAGCTGGCGGCGTTCTCCAGCGTGGTCTCGCGCCTGGCCAACAAGCTGCAGCGCCGCCTGCTGGCCCAGCAGAACCGCGCCTGGACCTTCGACCTGGAGGAGGGGATGCTGGACGTCGCCCGCCTGACCCGGGTGATCATCGACCCCACCGCCCCCCTGTCGTTCAAGCAGGAGGAGGACGTCGAGTTCCGCGACACCGTCGTCACCCTGCTGATCGACAACAGCGGCTCGATGCGCGGCCGGCCGATCATGGTGGCGGCGGTCTGCGCCGACATCCTGGCCCGCACGCTGGAGCGCTGCGCGGTCAAGGTCGRGGTGCTGGGCTTCACCACCCGCGCCTGGAAGGGCGGCACGGCCCGCGACGAGTGGATCAAGGCCGGCAAGCCGCCCGCGCCGGGCCGCCTGAACGACCTGCGCCACATCATCTACAAGAGCGCGGACGCGCCCTGGCGCCGGGCTCGCAAGAACCTGGGCCTGATGATGCGCGAGGGCCTGCTGAAGGAAAACATCGACGGCGAAGCCCTGATGTGGGCTCACCAGCGCCTGATCGGCCGGCCCGAAGCCCGCCGCATTCTGATGGTGATCTCGGACGGCGCGCCGGTGGACGACTCCACCCTCAGCGTCAATTCGGGCCACTATCTGGAGCGCCACTTGCGTCAGGTCATCGCCGAGATCGAGACCAAGAGCCCGGTCGAGCTGATCGCCGTCGGCATCGGCCACGACGTGACCCGCTACTACCGCCGGGCCGTGACCATCGTCGACGTCGAGCAACTGGGCGGCGCCCTGGTCGACCAGCTGGCCGACCTGTTCGACGAGGAGCCCAAGGCGGTGAAGCGGGCCCGGGGCCTGCTGGCCGCCGTGCCGACCGTCCAGCCTTCCGCTCCGAAAGCGGCCCGCAAGGTTCCCGCGTGATCGGACTGCGCGGCTTTCTCGTTCTGGGCCTGGCCTCGATGGCGCTGGGCCAGTGCGCCAAGGCCCCGCCGCAGCCGGCCGTCCTGCCGATCGCCCCGGTCAAGGTCGGGCCCGAGATCAGCCTGGCCGCGACGCCCGTGCCGCTCAGCTCGGCCAATCCGCCTCCGGTCTCGATCGGCCGCTTCGTCTATGCCGGCGGCGTGGCGATCAGCAGTCCCGACACCACCCGCCTGCACGGGTTGTCGGACCTGAAGTTCGGCCCCGACGGCGGGCTGGTCTCGGTCAGCGACGACGGCGACCTGTTCGAGGCCCGGCTGAAGCTGGACGAGACCGGCCGCCTGGTCGGCCTGACCGACGGCAAGCTGCAACCGCTGAAGGGCCTGGACGGCCAGCCGCTGCGCGGCAAGGCCCAGGGCGACGCCGAGGGCCTGGCGATCCTGGCCAACGGCGACCGCCTGGTCAGCTTCGAGCGCGATCACCGCATCTGGCTCTATCCGCGTCAGCCGGACGGGACCTACGGCCTGCCCCGCGCCGTCAACAAGCCGGCCACCACCTTCCCCGACAACGAGGGGATGGAGGCCCTGACCGCCTATYCGATCGCCGGCCCCGACGCCTATCTGGTGGGCGGCGAGGAGGGCGAGGTGTGGCTGTGCAAGCTRTCGGCGCCCTGCGTGGGCCTGGCCCCGCAGTCACCGCCGGACTTCACCTGGGGCCTGACCAGCTTCGCCGCCTTCGAGGGCCAGTCGGTCGCCAGCCTGTTCCGCGCCTACGACCCGATCCGCGGCTGGCGTGGCCAGGTGCGCT
Organism: Caulobacter sp. P1_B12_2; assembly: GCF_056406675.1. Lineage (NCBI taxonomy): Bacteria > Pseudomonadati > Pseudomonadota > Alphaproteobacteria > Caulobacterales > Caulobacteraceae > Caulobacter > Caulobacter sp. P1_B12_2. Next base: position 2,372 of record NZ_JBFTZS010000356.1, read on the forward strand.
TCGTGATCGACCCGCGCGCCCCCGCCGCCAAGCAGTACCTGGCCGCCACCCTGACCCTGGACGGGGCGACCACCCGCGACAATTTCGAGGGCATCGCCCTGTCGCGCAGCCCGTCGGGCGCGACGCGGATCTACATCCTCTCGGACGACAACGACGCGCCCCAGGAGCGGACGCTGCTGATGGCCTTCGACTGGACCGCCCCGCCGCCGCCGCCGCCGGGGCCGCCAGCGAAGAAGCCGGCGCGGCGGCGGTAGGGACGCGCGATATCCTCCGTTGCGAACGGGGCGCGCCTGGGAAGCAGAACTTAATGAAGCTGTCATCCCGGACAAGCGAAGCGCAGATCCGGGACCGCCGAAAGCTCTGAGTTCACGCGTCGGTCCCGGATCTTCGCGCTGCGCGCTCGTCCGGGATGACAGACTATCTAGCTTCCGATTGAGCCCTACGCCCGCCCGATCCCGTCCAGCACGGCCATCGCCTCATCCGGCAGGACCAGGTCCGCCGCCGCGAGGTTCTCGCGCAGGTGGGCGACCGACGAGGTGCCGGGGATCAGCAGGATGTTGGGCGAGCGCCGCAGCAGCCAGGCCAGGGCCGTCTGCATCGGAGTCGCGTGCAAGCGCTCGGCCACTTGCGACAGGGCGCTGGATTGCAGCGGATTGAACCCGCCCAGCGGGAAGAACGGGACATAGGCGATCCCGTCTTCGGCCAGGGCGTCGATCAGAGCGTCATCCTCGCGGTGGGCCAGGTTGTACTGGTTCTGCACGCAGACGATCCGGGCGACACCGCGCCCCTCCTTCACCTGGGTCGGGGTGACGTTGCTGAGGCCGATGTGGCGCACCAGGCCTTGCCTCTGGAGGTCGGCCAGCACCTCGAGAGGCTCGGCGATCGAGCCCTCGGCCGGACCGTGGACGTCGAACATGATCCGCAGGTTGACGACGTCCATCGCCTCCCGGCCCAGATTGCGCAGATTGTCGTGCACCGCGCGTTCCAGCTGGTCGGCGCCGTAGGCGGGGTTCCAGGATGCGTCGTCGCCGCGCAGCGCGCCGATTTTGGTGACGATCGTCAGGTCGTCGCGATAGGGCGCCAGCGCCTCGCGGATGATCTGGTTGGTGACGTGGGGGCCGTAGAAGTCGCTGGTGTCGATGTGGTCGACGCCGGCCGCCACCGCCTCGCGCAGGACGGCCAGGGCCGCGTCCCGGTCGCGCGGCGGGCCGAACACGCCGGGGCCGGCCAGTTGCATCGCGCCGTAGCCCAGCCGCTTCACCGTGCGGTCGCCGAGGGTGAAGGTTCCCGCCTTTTCGATCGCTTGCATGTCCGTCTCCTCTGATGGTGATCCAAGTTAGGGACCGGCGGACCTTCCGATAACCGGACATGATCGGCACGGGCTGTGCGGATTGGCGAACAATGAGATCGCCGCGCGCGAAAGACTCAATGCCTCGATTATCGGCGCCGATCGCGCCTGCTTTGTAGGCGTCCAACGGTAGTTTCTTTTGAAACTCAACATTTTACTTCAAACGACAACGCTGTCATGTTAGCGCTACCTTCGATGGTTGAGCAGGGCGAGATCCCAACGGCCATCAGAGGAACGCGTCGGGAGGTGGTTGAACCCCAACCCCCTTTCGGAAGTCACATCACATGAAGACCCTGTTTGTTCTGGCCGCTTCGGCCATGGCCCTGACCACCGCTTCGTCGGCCTTCGCCGCCGAGCAGCACGTCAAGGTTCGCGGCCGCACCGACGCCGCCATCCACGCCGACATCGTCTCGGCCGCTTCGTCGATCTGCCGCGAAGACCTGGGCGACCACGCCAACGACCTCTACGCCTACTGCGTCCGCGAAGTGACCCGCGACGCCGTGGTGAAGGTCGGCAGCCCGAGCCTGAAGGCCTATGACCGCCAGGCGTTCCGCACCGGCGGCCTGCAGAAGATCAGCTTCTAAGATCCGTTTTAAGGACCCGGTCTCGCGTGGCTTCGGCGGCGCGGGACTGGGTCCGCACGGCCTTTCCCGCGACAATTCGTGTCAACTCATTCCGCGACCGCACTGCAACATAACCGTTGATAAGTGACGATCGACAAGTTATAGCTTGAGCAAGGTGGCAGAGCGGGCGAGATCCTGGACCAGCCGCCAAGGGGAAACGCATTTCGGACGGGTTGAAATTCAACGCTGTCCTGGAATCCGTCCCATGATCCGCTCCGTCGTCCTGGCCGCCTCGGCCATCGCCCTGTTCGCCGCCGCGCCCGCCGGCGCCGCCGAAATCCGCATCAAGACCGCCGGCAAGGCCCCGGCCGAGCTGCGCGCCGAAATCGTCAAGGCCGCCTCGACGGTCTGCTGGCAGAACGTCCGTGGCGAAACCCTGGCCACCTACCTCTACCCCTCGTGCGTGCGCGCTTCGGTCAACGACGCGGTCAGCAAGCTGAACAACCCGGAACTGGCCTCGTTCAACGAAGCCAACCCGGCGATCCGCGCCCGCTAAAACAATTCACCGAGGCCAGTAAGCGTAAGTTCGAGGGGGCGGCGTACCGGCCCTCTCCGCCTCGTGAATGCAGGAAGCCCTCCCCGGCGACGGGGAGGGC
>NZ_JBFTZS010000357.1:0-4915 GCF_056406675.1 Caulobacter sp. P1_B12_2
CCGTGACCCCTGTCACGGCGGCTTCTTTTTTCGAGCGGGACGGCTAGCATGAAGGCCAAGACGGGCGCTTCGAAGCCCGCGAGCAGGAGCCATGAAGCGCTTCGACGAAGGGTAGGGAGCATCCATGCAGGACAGCGCGCACGAGCGGCGTATCCGCGACATCGTCATCGTCGGGGGCGGCACGGCGGGCTGGATGGCGGCGGCCAGCCTGAAGCACCATTTCGGCGCCGCGCCGGTCAATATCACCCTGATCGAGTCCTCCGAGATCGGCACGATCGGGGTGGGCGAGGCGACGATCCCGACCATCCGCCGCTTCTACCAGGCCCTGGGCCTGTCCGACGTCGACGTGCTGCGGGCCACCGGCGGCACCTGCAAACTGGGCATCCGCTTCAACGATTGGACCGCGCCCGGGTCTTCTTTCATCCACCCCTTCGGCCTCTACGGCCAGGACCTGAAGGGCGTGTCGTTCCATCACTACTGGATGCGCCTGCGCAACCAGGGCGAGGACGTTCCGCTCGGCGACTACTCGCTGGGCGCCAGCCTGGCCGCCGCCGGCAAGTTCACCACCCCCTCGCGCAATCCGCCCTCGACCCTGTCGGTGTTCGACTGGGCGCTGCATTTCGACGCCAGCCTGTTCGCCAAGCTGATGCGCCAGGTGGCCGAGCAGAACGGCGTGCGGCGCATCGACGCCAAGATCGTCAGGACCAATCTGCGGGTCGAGGACGGCTTCATCGAGTCCGTGTCCCTCGACACCGGCGCGACCGTTTCGGGCGACCTGTTCATCGACTGCTCGGGATTCCGCGGCCTGCTGATCGAAGAGGCCCTGCACACCGGCTACGAGGACTGGAGCCAGTGGCTGCTGTGCGACAGCGCTCTGGCCGTCCAGAGCGAAGGGAAGGGCGCTCCACCGCCCTATACCGACGTCACCGCCCGTCCGGCGGGCTGGCAGTGGCGGATCCCGCTGCAGCACCGCTGGGGCAACGGCTACGTCTATTCCAGTCGCCACACCTCCGAGGAGGACGCCCGCAAGGTGCTGACCGCCTCGCTGGACGAGCGGCTGCTGCACGAGCCGCGCAAGATCGGCTTCCATCCGGGCCGCCGTCTGAAGGCCTGGAACAAGAACTGCATCGCCCTGGGCCTGGCCTCGGGCTTCCTGGAGCCGCTGGAAAGCACCAGCATCGCCCTGATCGAGACGGGCATCGAAAAGATCAAGCAGTTGTTCCCCAACCGCGACTTCGATCCGGCGGTGGTGGACGAATTCAACGAGATGTCGCGCCTGGAGATGGAGCGCGTCCGCGACTTCATCATCCTGCACTACAAGCTGAACCGGCGTCCCGACGACACGACCGGCTTCTGGACCCATTGCCGCGACATGACGATCCCCGACACCCTGCAGAAGAAGATGGATCTGTGGCGCGCCCAGGGACACTTCGTCCGCTATCGCTGGGAGATGTTCTCTCAGCCCAGCTGGCTGGCGATCTACGCCGGCTTCGACCTGCTGCCGGAGACCTACGACTTCAGCGTCGACGGCTTCGACGCCGGGCAGCTGTCCGCCGCCCTGGCCGAAATGCGCAAGGCCGTGGCCGACACCGTCGCCGCCACCCGCACCCACGGCGACTTCATCGAACAGTACGCCCGCCCTCAACCGGTCGCGGCCGAGTAGGAACAGTCAGATGGCTCACCTGAACAAGATCGTGATCGTCGGCGGCGGCTCGGCTGGCTGGATCTGCGCGGCCATGCTCAGCCACTATTTCCAGAACGGTCCGACAGAGGTCGAACTGATCGAGTCCGAGGAGATCGGCACGATCGGCGTAGGGGAATCGACCATCCCGCCGTTCCTCCAGCTGATCCGCACCTTGGGCATCAACGAGCAGGAATTCATTCAGGAAACCCAGGCCGCCTTCAAGCTTGGCATCCGGTTCGAAAACTGGCTCGAGAAGGGCGACGTCTACTACCACCCGTTCGGTCAGATCGGCGGTCCGCTGGAGGTCAACGAGTTCTATCAGTGCTGGCTGCGGGCCAAGGCCAACGGCCACCCGTCGGCGCTTCAGGATTTCGCGCCGGCCACGGTGATGGCCGACACGGGCAAGTTCATGCTGCCGGCCAAGGCCCAGCGCACCATGATCGCCAACGCCAACTACGCCCTGCACGTCGATGCGAAGCTGGTGGCGCTGTACCTGCGCAAGTTCGCCGAGGCGCGTGGCGTCAAGCGCACGGAGGGCATCGTCACCGACGTGGCCACCCGCGCCGACGGCGGCGTCCAGAAGGTGATCATGAAGGACGGTCGCGAGGTGGCCGGCGATTTCTTCATCGACTGCTCGGGCTTCCGCGCCCTGCTGATCGGCAAGACCCTGGGCGAGCCCTTCCGCGACTGGAGCGACGTGCTGCTGTGCGACCGGGCCATCGCCGCCCAGACCGAGAATGTCGACGCGCCCCATCCGTACACACTGGTCCAGGCTCAGGACTTCGGCTGGCGCTGGCGCATCCCGCTGCAGCACCGTGCGGGCAACGGCTATGTCTATGCCAGCAAGTATCTGAGCGACGACGAGGCCACGGCCACCTTGATGAGCCAGATGAAGGGCGAGGTCGTGCTGGGTCCGACGGTGATCCCGTTCAAGACCGGCGTGCGCGAGCGCCCGTGGGTCAAGAACGTGGTGTCCATCGGCCTGTCCTGCGGCTTCATCGAACCGCTGGAATCCACGGCCCTGCACCTGATCTACAAGGGCATGGACTATCTTCTGCGGTTCATGCCCGACATGGACGCCGACCAAACCCTGGCGGCCGAGTACAACCGCCGCATGGTCGCCGACTACGAGGAGATCCGCGACTTCATCGTCCTGCACTACATCACGACCCGGCGCGACGACACGCCGTTCTGGCGTGACTATCAGCAGGTGGTCCCGCCCGAGAGCCTCCGGGAGCGCATCGCCCTGTTCAAGGCGGCCGGTGTGCTGCGCGACGGCGTCGATGACATGTTCCGCGCGCCCAGCTGGCAGTCGGTGATGGAAGGCATGGGCGTCCGGCCCGACCGCTATCAGCAGTTGGTCGACCGCATCCCGCTGAGCGTGATCATGAACCTGATGGACAAGTCCGCCCCCATGCTGGCCGACTTCGTGGCGACCCTGCCCAGCCACGAGGAGTTTCTGCGAACCCATTGCCCGGCCACGCCTTTCAAGCGCTCGGCTTAAGGGTTCAGCGCCAGGCCTTGGCCTGGGTGATCGTCGCCGGTTCGGCCAGCAGAGCATCCAGCGGACGTCCCGCGACCGTACAGGTCGCCACCTTCACCGCGCCGCCGCCGGTGACCTTGCAGGTCAGGGACTGGGCGAAGGCCGCTGCCATCAGACGATCGCGATCGGCGGGCAGGGCGGTCACGGCGGGCGAGATCCGCACCGGGACCCACTGATCGGGCGTCGGCCCTTGGGCGAGGCAGAGGGTTCGGCCGTCGATGACGTGCAGGACCGGTCCGCTGATCGTCTGACCGGCCGCCGGCGCGGGGCCGCGGCAGGTCTGGGCCAGGGCCGGCGCGCCAAAAGCCAGGACGGCCAAACCCACGGCCGCCGCTCCCGCTCTCGCCCAACCCTTGGCCATGTTAACGAATCCTCTGAACGAGGACTCAACACGGCCGATGACATCGTGTTCCACACGGAGCGCGTTGAAACCCCGAACGTTTGCCGTCTGTTGCCCAGACGACGCGGTCGGCGCGTTCGTGGGTGAAACGGCCGCGCGGACCACGTCCGAACGGTCGTGCTAAAGGAGGACCGACGGACGCGGCGACTCGGCCCGCGATCCAACGGATACGGACGGGAGAACTCCGCTGGCGACGGTGAAGCGTACGGGATCGCGAAAGACCCTGACGACGGCCAATCTGGCCGCCCTGGGGGCGGAGCGGCTGGCCGACCTGCTGATTGACGTCGCCGAAGGCCATGCCCAGATCAAGCGCCGGCTGCGGCTGGAGCTGGCCGGCGAGATCGGTCCCGAGGACCTCGCGGCCGAACTGGCCAAGCGCATCGACACCGTCGCCGACAGCCGCGCCCGTATCCACTGGCGCAAGCACAAGGAGTTCGTCCGCGAACTCGACATGCAGCGCGCTCTGATCGCCGGACGCCTGGCGGAGCTGGACCCGACCCTGGCCCTGCCGATGATGCTGCGGTTCCTCGGCACGGCCGAGGGGGTGTTCCACCGCACGGCCGACGCCAAGGGAGAGATCGACGCGGTGTTCGACGCCGCCATCGACGACGTGGCGATGATCGCGGCGACCGCCTTGCCCGATCCGCGCGCCTTGGCCAACCAGTTGCTTGATCTGTTGATGCACGGCAGAGCAGGCATGGGACCGCGCGCGCTGAAGAACGCTCTGCCGGCCCTCGGCGCCCAGGGGGTGGCCGACCTGCGGGCGGTGATCGAAACCACCATGGCCTCGCAGAAGCGGGTCAGCGGCGCGCTGAAGGCCGCCGTCCAGGTGCTGGCCGACGCCCAGGGCGACGTCGACGGCTACATCGCCCAATTCACCGACTCCCAGGCCGTGCTGCCGCCGATCGCGGCCCAGATCGCCCGGCGACTGACCGCGGCTGGACGGTTTGACGAAGCCGTGAAGGCGCTCGACCGCGCCACGCCGGGCTCGTTCGCCCAACTGGTCGGGGCGGTGCTGGGCCGGCCCTCGCTGCCCGGCCCCGGCGCCCTGGACTGGGAGGACGCCTATATCGACGTGCTGGAGGCGCGCGGGCAGTCCAGTCTCGCCCAAGAGATGCGCTGGACCGCCTTCGAGCGCGGGCTCTCGGCGGATCGCCTGCGTGATCACCTCAAGCGCCTGGCTGATTTCGACGATGTCGAGGCCGAGGATCGCGCCCTGGCCCATGCCGAGGACTTCCACGACCTGCACGCCGCGCTCGATTTCCTGATCGAATGGCCGGCCTGGGAT
>NZ_JBFTZS010000358.1:0-4902 GCF_056406675.1 Caulobacter sp. P1_B12_2
ACCCGAAGATTGGCGCGGCCAGATCGACTATCGCGCCCTGGACGCCCGCATCCAGGCGATGATGGCCGACAAAACCATGCAAGGCTTGGCCATCGCCGTGATCGAGAACGGCCGCCTGTCGTTCGTGCGGGGCTACGGCATGACCACGCCCCAGGACGGCGAGAAAATCGACGCCGACACGGTCTTCCGCTGGGCGTCGCTGTCCAAGACCGTGGCCGCGACCCTCAGCGCGCGCCTGGCCCAGGACGGGGTGTTCTCGCTGGACGATCCGCTCGGGAAGTTCGGCACCAGCCTGCGCCTGCCCGGCGACGCCCAGAACACCCTGACGGTCGAGCAGCTGTTGTCCCAGCGCACGGGCCTGCCCCGCAACGCCTATGACGGCTGGCTCGAGGGCGGGCGTGATCCGAGGATGATCCGCGAGAGCCTGGCGACCGTGCCGCCCCAATGCCCGCCGGCCACCTGCCACACCTACCAGAACGTCGCCTACGACACGATCCGCGAGGTCGTGGAGACCGCCACGCACCAGCCCTATGCGCAGGAGGCCCAACAGCGGCTGTTCGCGCCCCTGGGCATGACCAGCGCGACCATCGGCCTGCAGGGGCTGGAGGCCTCCAGGCACTGGGCGCGGCCCTCACGTTATGGCCGCGCCATGTCTCCGCTCGACGCCTATTACCGCGTGCCCGCCGCGGCCGGGGTCAATTCCAACATCGTCGACCTGGCGCGGTGGATGCAGGCGCAAATGGGCCAGGCGCCCGCCGTGCTGCCGGCGCCGGTGCTGGCCGAGATCCAGCGTCCGCGCGTCAACACCGGGCGGCCCTACGGCAACTCGGCCCTAGGTCGGTCGCTGGAGCACCCCGGCTACGGCCTGGGCATGCGCAGCTTCACCTACAAGGGCCACCGCTTGGTCGGCCATAGCGGGGCGGTGGACGGCTATCGCTCGACCATGATGTTCGACCCGGCCGCCAAGACCGGCGTGGTGATGCTGTGGAACAGCGAGGGCAGCCTGCCCTTCAAGCTCCAGGCCGAGGTCTTCGACAATCTCTACCACCTGCCGTTCACCGACTGGCTGCAGATGAAGGGCGACGGATCGCCCGCGCCCGCCCCCTGATCGCGCGGGGGGCGGGCCGGAGGCCTTGCGTGAGTTCGGTTGGAGATCGGGCGCTAAGCCAGCGCCTTCTCGAACACCTCGCCCGCTTTCAGGGCCGGCTTGGCGCCGAGGATAGCGCTGGCGGCCTTGGCGGGACCCAGGATCGTGCGGCCCAGGCGCTGGAGGTCCTCGACGCTCACCGCGTCGACGGCCTCGGCCAGTTCGGCGGGCGTGTAGAGGCGGTTGAACATCAGGGCCTGGCCGGCCGCCTGTTCGGCGCGCGACAGGGGCTGCTCGCGGGCCATGAACATGTGGGCCTTCAGCTGGGCCTTGGCGCGGGCCAGCTCGGCGTCCTCGATCCGGGCGGCCAGCAGCAGGATCTGCTCGGCGCAGACCTTGGCCGTCTCGGCCGCGTCGCCGGCCGCGCAGCCGGCATAGACGYCCAGGGCGCCGGCGTCGGCATAGGTGTCGGCATAGGCGTCGATATTGTAGGCCAGCCCCCGCTTCTCGCGGGCTTCCTGGAACAGGCGCGACGACATGCCGCCGCCCAGGGCCTCGGCGAAGATGCGCAGGGCGAAATAGTCGTCCTCGCGGGCGCTCACGGCCGGCAGCATGAACACCAGGTGGGCCTGCTCTAGCTTGCGGGCCTGGCTCTTGCGGCCGCCGATGAAGCCGGCTGGATCGGAGGCCAGGGCGCCCGGCGCGGCGGGCATCGCGCCGAATTCGCGGCGAGCCAGGTCCAGCACCTCGTCCAGATCGACCGCGCCGCTGGCGCTGACGATCAGCCGGTCGGCGGCGTAGAGCTGACCGCGCCACTCGACCAGGCCTTCGACGGTGGCGGAATTGACGCTGTCGACCGTGCCCAGGATCGGCCGGGCCAGTGGATGATCGCCCCAGGCGGCGGCCTGGACCAGGTCGAACACATAGTCGTCGGGCGCGTCGGCGGCCTCGGCGATCTCCTGGGCGACGACCTGCTTCTCGCGGGTCAGGTCGCCCTCGTCGAGGGTGGGCCGCAGGACCAGATCAGCCAGCACGCCCATGCCCAGGTCGAGGCCGCCCTTCAGGGCGCGGACCTGGAAGCTGGTGCGCTCATAGCCGGTGGCGGCGTTGATCTGCCCGCCTTCGGCCTCGATCACCTCGACGATGTCGCGTGAGCTGCGCTTGCCCGCCCCCTTGAACACCATGTGCTCCAGCAGGTGCGACCAGCCCGACCGGGCCGGATCCTCATAGGCCGCGCCGCGACCGGCGACGACGGAGAGCGCGATGGTCTCCAGGCCCGGCATCGGGTCATGAACGACGCGGACGCCGTTTTCGAGGGTGTGGAGGGTGGTGGAAGCTGTCATCTGCCCACGCACATAGCGGGGCGAGGACGGCGGCGCCAGTGTGACGCATCGCCGGACGGGGACACGCCCTTGCGGCGTGTCCCCGTCATCGGTCGCTGAGGTTCTCGTCTTGGAGCTTTCGCGGTGAGACGGGGAACGCCGCGAAGGCGTGTCCCCGGACTGCAATCAGCCCGCCGCGAACTCCCGCACGAAGGCCTTCACCGTCTCCGCGTCGGCCGGCAGGCGGTCGAACTTCTCGGGCTTCTTGGACAGGTCCGGCGTGGCGCGCGGGGTGGCCGGGGTGAGGCCGGCGGCGGCCAGCACGGCTTCAGGGAACTTGGCCGGATGGGCGGTGGACAGCACCACGACCGGGGTGGCCGGATCGGCCAGGCGCAGGATGTTGGCGGCGGCCACGCCCACGGCGGTGTGGGGGTCGATGACCTCGCCGGTCTCGTTCAGGGTCGACAGGATGGTCTTGGCGGTGTCGGCCTCGCTGACCGACGCGCCCTGGAACAGCTCGCGCATCTTGGCGTGGGCGCTGGGCGGGATGTCCAGCAGGCCCGTGCCGGCGAAGGCGCGGAAGGCGCGGGCCGTCTCCAGCCCGTCGCGGCCGACGGCCTCGAAATAGAGCCGCTCGAAGTTGGAGGCCACCTGGATGTCCATGGCCGGACTCTGGGTGGCGGCCACGGCGCCGCGCGCGTAGCGGCCCTCCTCGAAGGCCCGGGCGAGGATGTCGTTGGAATTTGTGGCGGCCACGATGCGGGCGATCGGCAGGCCCATGCGGGTGGCGACATAGGCGGCGTAGGCGTCGCCGAAATTGCCGGTCGGCACCACGAAGGCGACCTTGCGGGCCGGCGCGCCCAGGGCGACGGCGGCGGTGAAGAAATAGACGCTCTGGGCGGCGATGCGCGCCCAGTTGATCGAGTTGACGCCCGACAGGTCCACCGCGTGGCGGAACTGGTCGTCCGAGAAGGCCTGCTTGACGATGGCCTGGCAGTCGTCGAACGAGCCCTGGATCGAGACGCAGGCGACGTTCTTGTCGGTCGCCGTGGTCATGAACCGGCGCTGGACCTCGCTGATCCGGCCTTCAGGGAACAGGGCCACGATGCGGGCGTGGGAGCGGCCGCGGAAGGCCTCGACGGCCGCGCCGCCGGTGTCGCCGGATGTGGCGCAGATGATGGTCATGGTCCGCGACTGGCGCGACAGCACGTAGTCGTACAAGCGCCCCAGCAGCTGCATCGCCACGTCCTTGAAGGCCAGGGTCGGGCCGTGGAACAGCTCCAGGAGGTAGCGGCCGGGCGCCAGTTGCTTCAGCGGCGTGACGGCGGCGTGGGCGAAGCTGGCATAGGCCTCCTCGCACATCTCGCGCAGATCCTCGGCCGGCACGTCATCGCCGACGAACTTGCCGATCACCGTGGCGGCGACCTGGGCGTAGGGCTGGCCGGCGAAAGCGGCGATCTCTTCAGGCGTGAAGGTCGGCCAGCGCTCCGGCACGTACAGGCCACCGTCGGGGGCCAGGCCCGCGAGCACCGCATCGAGGAAACCGATCGACGGGGCTTCACCCCGCGTGGAGACATAGCGCATCAGGATCTCATCTTCCGCCAGAGCATGGCGGCATAGATAAACAGCAGGGTTACGGCAAGACCGAACCACGTCAGCGCGTATTCCAGGTGCCGATTGGAAATTTCTGCCGGAAGCGGCGCGGGGGTGACGCCGGGCGGAACGGGGGTCGCGGACTCGACCATCAGGATGTAGGGCGCGGGCTTGTCGGCGGCGAAGCGGGCGACGGTGGCGGCGCGGTCGCCGCCCAGCGACTTCGGGGCCATCAGCACGCCGACGGCCTGGGTCGGGGCGGCCAGCGCGACCGGCGTGGGGGCGGGCTGGCCGGTCAGGGCCTTGACCACGCCAAGGTCAAGCAGGATCGCGCCGTAACCGGCCGCGGAGGTCCGGCAGATGGCGGTGGCGCGCCAGACGATGTCGCCGTCGCGCACGCCGTAGACCAGCGGCAGGGTCTCTGGCTTGTCGGGGACGCAGTCGACCGAGACCCGGGTCCAGGAGGCGTCCTGGCTCTTGACGGTCAGCACCCTGGCGAGGGGCTGGGCGGGCGCGGTCTTCAGGACCTCGATCCTGGCCAGCAGGTCTTCCTTCCAGGCCAGGCGCTTCAGCTGCCAGCCGCCCAGCACGCACAGGATGGCGAAGGCGATCAGGGTGGCGATCGTCAGGCCGACCGGGAAGCGGCGGTCCTTGGGTTCAGAAACGTCAGACATCGTGGCGGCCGGCCTCGGAGGCGTTGTTGGCTATATGGGCGGCGACCATCAGACCCTTGGCGGGCCGCATCAGGCCCAGGCACGCGACCAGGGTGATCGGCAGCCAGACGACCAACAGCAGCCAGACCGGCCAGGCGAAGGCGAACATCGAGAACAGCGCCCCGAACGCGCACAGGAAGCCGGCGATCAGGATCACGAAGGTCGAGGCCCCGTCGCCGGTCTCGTG
>NZ_JBFTZS010000359.1:0-4885 GCF_056406675.1 Caulobacter sp. P1_B12_2
GACCGCACCTATGCCGGCGCCCTGATCGCCTCGCTGTCCAACCCCTGGGGCGACACCGTCGACGCCTCCAAGCCCTCGACCGGCTACAAGGCCGTCTGGCCGCGCGACTTCTACCAGTGCGCCATGGCCCTGGCGGCGTTGGGCGACAAGGAAACGCCGTTGGCGGCCTTCCACTATCTGCCGCAGGTGCAGGTCAAGGCGGACACCAAGGGCAATACGGGCGTCGGCGGCTGGTTTCTGCAGAAGACCTGGGTGGACGGCACCACCGAATGGGTCGGCGTTCAGTTGGACCAGACCGCCATGCCGATCATGCTGGGCTGGAAGCTGTGGAAGCTGGGCTGGCTGCCCGAGGCCGACCTGAAGGCCTACTACGGCAAGATGATCAAGCCGGCGGCCGACTTCCTGGTCGATGGCGGCAAGGTCGGGATCGGCTGGAACCACGAGACCATCACGCCGCCGTTCACCCAGCAGGAGCGCTGGGAAGAGCAGGGCGGCTATTCGCCCTCTACCACGGCGGCGACCATCTCCGGCCTGGTGACGGCGGGCGACATCGCCGAACTGGCCGGCGATGCGGCCGGGGCCGCTCGCTATCGCGCCACCGCCGACGCCTATTCCGCCAAGGTCGAGGCGCGGATGGTGACCACCAAGGGTCCGTTCGGCGACGGGACCTACTATGTGCGCCTGAACCAGAACGAAGACCCTAACGACCACGCCCCGATCGGCGCCGCCAACGGCCAGATCGCCCCGCCCAAGGACCAGGTGGTGGACGGCGGTTTCCTGGAGCTGGTCCGCTACGGCGTGCGCCGGGCCGATGACGCCGCCATCGTCGGCAGCCTGCCGGAGCTGGATGACACGACCCGGGCCGACCTCTACCGCGTCCGCTACGACTTCACCTTCCCCGGCGCGGCGGGCGAGTTCCCGGGCTGGCGCCGCTACGACGTCGACGGTTACGGCGAAGACGCCAAGACCGGCGCCAACTACGGCGTCGGCGGCAAGATGAGCCCGGGCCAGCGCGGCCGGGTCTGGCCGATCTTCACCGGCGAGCGTGGCCACTACGAACTGGCTCTGGCCAGCCTGCACGGCAAGCCGGACGCGGCGGCGATCCAGAAGATCCGCGACCGCTACGTCAAGGCCATGGAGCTGTTCGCCAATGACGGCCTGCTGATCCCCGAACAGGTCTGGGACGGCATCGGCCCTAACCCGCACGGCTACGAACGCGGCGAGGGCACGGACTCGGCCACGCCCCTGGCCTGGTCGCACGCTGAATACGTCAAGCTGCTGCGTTCGGTCAGCGACGGCAAGGTTTGGGACAGCTACGCGCCGGTGGCGGCCCGCTACGCGAAGTAGGGCGGGCAACCGCCTGGTGATCCAGGCGTTTCCTGGCCGTAGCTTAACCGTGAAGAGATCGCGATGACCGACGCCTCGCCCCTCCGGAACAAGGCGTCGGCGGCGCTCGGCCTCGCGCTGATCGGCGCCGAGATCCTTGGTGCTGGATCGGCCCGAGCGGCGGACTGGTGGTACGTCAATCAGGGCCAGGACCGGGTGATGCTGGTCGACGTGGCGTCGATCAAGCCCGGCAAGGGTGGGGTGCTGACCTACTGGAACACCCAGGTCGTCGCCGACGGCGCGGCGGACGGCGTGCGGATGATCAAGAGTTCCATGCTGGCCGACTGCGCCAAGGCGCGGGGCGGTTGGGGGCTGATCGTCCGCTACGACCGCGACGACAAGCAGCTCGATGTCGACAGCCTGGCCAAGCCTGTCCTGGCGGCGGTGGAGCCCGGCACCCTGGGCGAGGCGGAGCTGACCTTCGTCTGCGCCAGTCACGACGATCGCGAAGCGGCGGGCGCGTTCGCGGTGGCCGTCGATACGCGGACCTTCGCCGACGCCCTGATCGCCGCTGGCGATGAGGCGCCCCACGCGGTGTACGACCGCCTGGCCGGCGACCCCGGCACCCCGCTCGTCCGCTCCACCGCGCCCGGGACCGAGACCTTCGGCCGCCGCCAGACCGCCAAGGCCGGTCAGCCCCTGGTCCCGCCGAGCGACTACGCCAAGGGGATCCAACTGCCCAAGGCCGCCGACTATCCGGCCGCCACCTCCGGCGACGCCTACGACGTGACCTTCGGAGGGGTGACGGACGGCGAACTGAAGTTCGAAGTGCGTGGCTACGACGTGGATGACCTGATCCATCCCGCCTCGGGGCAGATCGAGAGCTTTCCCGAGGGAGCCAAGACGATCCAGATCCGTGATCTGGCCATCGCCATCGAGGCCGTGACGCCCGAAGCCATCACCTATCGGGTCCGGCTCGAGAAGGCGGCGGCGCCAGACTAGCGCTTGCCGCGCCCGGCCTAGGCCAGCGGCAGTTCGAACAGTGTCCCTTCGGCGGTGTCGGCGCCGCGTCCGATGGCCGCGATCGCCGCCGACATGCGGCCGTTTCGGCCCAGGGCCGCGTCCGCCAGGCCGACTATCAGCGGGTTGGGCGTCGCATAGGGCGCGGCCATGCGCAGGGCGTTAGCGATGTCGGCCTCGGTGCGCCCGGGTGTGCGCTGGCAGGCGATGATGTAGGCCGCCGCCGTCGAGCGGCTGACCCCGGCCCAGCAGTGGACCAGCATCGGCCGCGCGGCGTCCCAACCCGCCGCGAAGTCCAGCAGCCGGGCGACCAGGGCCGCGTCGGGGGGCGTGAAGCCCTCGCGCGGCTCGGCGATGTCATGAAAGGCGAGCTGGAGGCAGGCTTCGTCGCCGGCCGCTCGGGGCCAGGCCTCGGGCGGCGAGGTGGGCGACAGCAGGCTGACCAGATGCGACGGCTGGTGCAGGGCCCGCGCTGGGTCGACTTGGCTGAGCGGACAGACCAGCAGGGTCATCGCGCCAGCACCGCCGAAACGCCCAGCAGCACGCCCAGCTCGCAGGCCTGCTCCACCCCGCCCAGCACGTCGCCGGTATAGCCGCCGATCAGCCGCCGGGCCGTCAGGGCCAGCGCCGCCGCCAAGGCCGCGCCGACCGCCGCGCCCGCCAGGCCGGACCAGCCCAGCAAGGCCAACGGCCACAGGCCCAGCACGGCGGCGATGAGCAGTTCCAAAGGCCGCACCCCGTCCGGCGCGGGCTTGTACTTGGCGTCGTCGCGGTCGCTGACATGGCGCTCCAGCACCATGACCACGACGGCGGCGACGCGGCCCGCGCCGTGGGCGGCGACCAGGGCCAGGGCGGCGGTCGCCAGGGGCAGGGTCGCGAGCGCCGCCACCTTGATCGCCAGCACCAGGCCCAGAGCCAGGACACCGTAGGTCCCGACTCGGCTGTCCTTCATGATCTCCAGGCGTCGGGCCGGGGTCTGGCCGCCGCCCAGGCCGTCGGCGGTGTCGGCCAGGCCGTCCTCGTGGAAGCCGCCGGTGACCAGCACCCCCGCCGCGACGGCCAGCAGGGCCGGCAGCAGGCCGCCCCACACTTGCCCCGTCGCCAGCAGCACCCCGGCGCAGATCGCGCCGACCAGGACCCCGACCAGCGGATAGTAGCGGGCGGCGCGGGTGATCCAGTCCGGTTGGAAGTCGGCAAACGAGGGCGCCGGCAGTCGGGTCAGGAACTGCAGGGCGCAAAAGAACAGCTTCAGCTGGCGCGGCATCAGTCGGGTCCGGCCAGGACGTCGGCCAGGGCCGCGACGTCGGTCAGCAGGTTGGCGGCCGCGACCAGCAGCGGGGCGGCAAGGGCCGCGCCGGTCCCTTCACCCAGCCGCAGGTCCAGATCCAGCAGGGGGCGCACGCCCAGGGCCTGGAGCATGGCCGGATGGCCGCGCTCGGCCGAACCGTGGGCGAAGACGCAGTAGTCGAGGGTGGCGGGGACCAGGCGCACGGCGACCAGGGCCGCGGCGCTGCTGATGAAGCCGTCGACCAGCACCACCCGCCGCATCGAGGCCGCGCCCAGCACCGCGCCGACCATCATGGCGATCTCGCAGCCGCCGAACTGGGCCAGCACGTCCAGCGGCTCGACGGCGTCCGAGCGCTGGGCGGCGCGGGCGATCCCGGCGCGCTTGCGGGCCAGGCCTTCGGCCCCGTGGCCCGTGCCCTGGCCGATGCAGTCGTCGAGCGGCGCGGGGGCCAGCCGGTGCATGATCAGGGCGGCGGACGAACTGTTGCCGATGCCCATCTCGCCCAGGGCGATGACGTCGGCCCCGCCCGTCGCCGCCGCGCGGGCGATGTCGGCGCCCGTGGCGATGGCGGCCTCCACCTCCCGCGAGGTGAGGGCCGGCTCGCGGGCCGCGTTGCGGGTTCCGCGCCGAACCTTGGCGACGATCAGCTCGGGATGGTCGGGCAGGTCGGCGTCGACCCCGGCGTCGACCACGTGGACATGGACGCCTGTGGCCCTGGCCAGGGCGCTGACGCTGGAGCGGCCCGAGAGGAACAGCCCGACCATGGCCGCGGTGACGCTGGACGGATAGGCCGAGACGCCTTCGTTGGTCAGCCCGTGGTCGCCGGCGAACACATAGAGGTCGGTGCGGGCGATGCGCGGGTCCAGCCGGTTCTGGATCAGGCCGATCCGCACGGCCAGGTCCTCCAACCGTCCCAGCGAGCCCGGCGGCTTGGCCTTGGCGKCCAGCTGGGCCCGCAAGGCCGGCTCGAGCGCGGCGTCGACGGGGGTGATGGCGGCCTTGAGAACGGGAAGGGCGAGCATGGTGGGTCCTGGATAGACGAGCGGGGGTTATCGGGCGAGGGCGACGATCAGGCCGATCGCCAGAGGGATCAGCCAGAGCAGCAGGCAGGCCCGGCGGTAGAGGCGAAGACCGCGCGCCAGGTCGGCGGGCTTGGGGCGGGGGCCGTCGCCGAAGGTCGGGCGGGCGGTGGTGAGGCCGTCGTAGAGGGCGTCGCCGCCCAGCTGGACGCCCAGGGCGCCGGCCATGGCC
>NZ_JBFTZS010000360.1:0-4875 GCF_056406675.1 Caulobacter sp. P1_B12_2
GCGATGATCGCGCCGGCTGAGATCTGCTTGTCGACCGCCAGCCATGCGCCCAGGCCCAGGGCCGCGGACTGCAGGAACATGCGGGTGAACTTGGTGGCCGCCGAATAGCCGCCGCCCGTGAACTGGGCCTTGGCCGACAGGTCCAGGCCGGCGCGGCGATCGGCCAGCTGGCGCTCGCGCAGGGCGCCGCGCATGCCCAGGGCGCGCACGACCTCGCCGTTGGCGGCGGCGGCTTCCTGCGAGGCGTAGGCCTGGGCCTGGGCGATGAAGGCCTCGCGGGCCCGCGTCCGGGTGGCTCGCTCGTTGAACACCGCCAGCACCACCAGCACCGCGCCGCCGACGATGGTCATCGCGCCCAGCGCCGGGTGGATCATGAAGGCGACCAGGACGTAGATCGGCGTCCACGGGATGTCGAAGGCGGCGATCGCCACCGGACCCGACAGGGCCTGGCGGATGACGTCGAACTCGCGCATGCCCTGGGCCGAGGCCCCGGGCGCCATGGCGCTCATCAGCTTCTGCAGGATGCCGCCGGCCAGCAGGCGGTCCAGGCGCAGTCCGGCCAGGGTCAGCAGCCGCGCGCGGACAGATTCCAGGGCGGTCTGGGTGGCCAGGGCGAAGGCCACGACCAGGGTCAGGTACAACAGGGTCAGCCGGCCCTCGGTGGGCACGACCCGGTCATAGACCTGCATCATGTAGATGGTCGGCGCCAGCAGCAGCAGATTGATGAAGGCGCTGAACACGGCGGCGGCCAAGAGGTGCGGGCGGCAAGCGCGCAGGGCGGCGACCAGCGGCGGCGGCAATGGGGCGTCCAGGAACTTCACGCGTCTCTCCCCTGGACGCGTCACCCTCTCCGTCAGCTCACTCGCCGTCCGCAGGTCTCACGCCCCTGGGCAGTACCTAACGTTGCGGCTCGCCAATATGCAAGAACGTCGTTGTGCGAAAGGGTAAAGGGCCGTGCGCACGACCCCGCCCCTACTCCACGAAAGCCGGGGCGGTGACGCGCCGGCCCAGCAGGAAGGCGTCGGCCACGTGGCGCAGCGGCGTGACGTCGACATCGGACTGGCCAGACCCGATCAACGCGGCGAAACGGGCGTAGAGGCCCGGATATTCGGCTTCCGGCTGCTCGTGGACCAGGGCGCCGTCGATCCACAGCTTGGCGCCGCCGTGCGACAGCCGCAGGGCGCCGCCGTCGGTGTCGATCTCGATGTCCCAGCTCTGCGGACCGGTCTGCAGGAAGTCGAACGCGGCGGTGACCGGCACGCCGGCGGTGTCGACGAAATCCAGCTCGGCCTGGATCGGCGACTGGCGGTTCTCGGGCACGTGCAGGACGGCGGCGGTGAGAAAGAACGGGCGCGGCAGGACGGCGGTGGCGATCGACAGGGCGTTGATGCCGGGATCGAACACGCCCAGGCCGCCCGGCTCCCAGATCCAGTCCTGGCCGGGATGCCAGACCCGCACGTCCTCGCGCCAGTTGATCCGGGCCGCCGTGATCGTCTTGCCGACCAGCCAGTCGCGCGCCGGGGCGACGGCGGGGGCGTGGCGCGAGTGCCAGGTGGTCTGCAGGGTGACGCCCTGGGCCTGCGCGACCTGGCGCAGGTCCTCGACCTCGCTGAGCGTCGCGCCGGGCGGCTTTTCCAGCATCACGTGCTTGCCGGCTTCCAGCGCCTGGCGGGCCAGGCCGTGGCGCACCTGGGGCGGGGTGCACAGGGCGACGGCGTCGAAGGCCACGCCGCTGGCTTGGAGTTCGTCGAAGCTGTGGAAGCTGGGCAGGCCCGGCTGCTCGGCGTGACGGCTGACGATGGCGACCAGTTCGAAGCGCGGATCGCCGGCCATGGCCGGCAGGTGCTGGTCGCGAGCGATCTTGCCCAGGCCGATCAGGGCCACGCGGATGGGGGKGGCGGTCATGGGGGCTCGCGACTCTGGAAACTTATTTGTAGGATAAATGCTTGGTGGCGCTTGGGATGTCAAACCCTACAACGCAGACGCCCGACGCCCCCTCCGTCACGATGCGTATTCGCATCGCGCCACCTCCCCCGTTTCACGGGTGAGGAGGAAGCGGATCGATCTTCTCCTCCCCCGTGCAACGGGGGAGGTGGCGGGCGAAGCCCGACGGAGGGGGCGTCCCCGCGTCCTACGCCCCCAGCAACTCAAAGCTCGCCGTCAGCCCGTCCACGGCGCTGTTGGCCACCCACAGGTCAAACATACCCGGCTCGGCGATCCAGCGGTCGTTGTCGCCGACGAACATCAGCGAGCCGCGCTCCAGGCTGAACCGCACTTCGCGCCGCTCGCCCGGCTTCAGCGCCACCCGCACGAAGCGCTTGAGCTCGCGCACCGGCCGGGTGCGGCTGGCCACGCGGTCACGGATGTAGAGCTGGACCACATGCTCGCCGGCGACCTTGCCGGTGTTGGCGACGGTGGCGGTGATGAACAGCTTCTCGTTCCACCCCAGCCGCGTGGTCGACAGCTTGACGTCGCTGAGCGCGAAGCTGGTGTACGACAGCCCGTGGCCGAACGGGTACAGCGCCTCGTTGCGGGTGGTGCGCCAGCGGGCCTTGTACTCCTGGCTGTCGTCGGCCTGGGGCGCGGGACGGCCGGTGGTGCGGTGGTTGTAGGCGAAGGGCTCCTGGCCGCTTTCGTGCGGGAAGCTGACCGGCAGGCGGGCCGACGGATTGACCTTGCCGAACAGCACGTCGGCCACCGCGTGGCCGGTCTCGCTGCCCAGGAACCAGGTGGCGAGGATGGCGGGAGCGGTCTTGACCGCGCCTTCCAGCACCAGGGCCCGGCCGTGGCGCAGCAGCACCACCGTCGGCCTGCCCACCGCCCCGACCAGGTCGGCCAACTTCTGCTGAACCGCCGGCAGGCCGATCTCGGTGCGCGACTGGGCCTCGCCCGACATGTTCTGGCTCTCGCCCACGGCCAGCAGCACGATGTCGGCGGCCCTGGCGGCGGCCACCGCCTGATCGTAGCCGCCGGGGATGGTGTTCTCGACGTCGCAGCCCTTGGCGATGATCAGCTGCGACGGGTCGGCCATCGCCTCGCGGAGGCCGGTGGCCAGGTCGACGCCMAGACCCTTGTCGCCGAAGAAGGCCCAGGGCCCCAGGATGTTGTCGCGGTCCTCGGCGAACGGACCGATCAGGGCGATGCGCTTGCCCTTGGTCGGCAGCGGCAGCAGGCCGCCGTCGTTGCGCAGCAGCACGATCGACTTGCCGCCGGCCTCCCGCGACAGAGCCCGCATGGCCGGGGTGGCGGTGTTGGCGGCCTGGGCCTTGGCGTCGATCGAGCGGAACGGCCGGTCGAACAGGCCCAGCGTCTCCTTCAGGCTCAAGACCCGGCGCACGGCGTTGTCGACCGTCGCCATCGGCACCAGCCCCTGGGCGACCAACTCGGGCAGGTAGCGGCTGTAGAGACCGCTCTGCATGCTGATGTCGACCCCGGCCAGGATCGCCAGCCGCGCGGCGTCCTTGTCGTCGGCGGCGTAGCCGTGGGCCACCAGCTCCTGGTCGGCGGTGTAATCGGAAATGACCACGCCCTTGAAGTTCCACTCGCCGCGCAGGATGTCGGTCAGCAGATGCTTGTTGGCCGTGGACGGTATGCCGTTGATGTCGTTGAAGGCCGACATCACCGACAGGCAGCCCGCGTCGAAGGCGGCCTTGAACGGCGGCAGGTGCACCTCGCGCAGGGTTTCTTCGGAAATGTCGACGGTGTTGTAGTCCAGCCCGGCCATCACCGCGCCATAGGCGGCGAAGTGCTTGGCGGTGGAGAGCAGGCTGTCGGGCGCGGTCAGGTCGCGGCCCTGGAAGCCGCGCACCCGGGCCTGGGCCATCACCTCGCCCAGGAACACGTCCTCGCCCGAGCCTTCGGCGCCCCGGCCCCAGCGCTGGTCGCGGGCCACGTCGACCATCGGGGCGAAGGTCCAGTGGTTGCCGTACGACGAGGCCTCGATCGCGGCGGCCCGGGCCGTGCGCTCGGCGAGGCCCGGATCGAAGCTGGCGGCCTCGGCCAGGGGGATCGGATAGACGGTCTTGAAGCCGTGGATCACGTCGGCGGCGAACAGCAGCGGGATGCGCAGGCGCGAATGCTCGACCGCGGCGGTCTGGGCCAGCAGCGCGCCCTCGACCCCGACGCCGTTCATCAGCACGCCGATGCGGCCGGCCCGGACGTCGGCCAGGATCTGCTGGGTGTTGCGCTGGTTGACCAGGGGATTGATGTCGCCGACCGGCGGCCGGATCATGTCGGAATAGCACGACAGCTGGCCGGCCTTTTCCTCCATCGTCATCTGGGCGAGCAGGGCCTCGACCCGGGACGAGGCGGCGCGCGCCGCGCCCGCTCCGGCCAGGGCGAACCCCGCCAGCCCCGTCGCGCCGGCCAGGACCGCTCGCCGGTCAACACCCTGTCGCCCGCCACCGTCCGCCATGAAGCCTCCCCGAACTGAATCGCCGCAACCTCGCCAGAAACGACGCTTGGTGCAATGGTGCGTTACCTGAGGGGCGACCAACGCCTGCAACCTCGGAGAGCTCCCATGACCACCCGCTGGCGCATCGATGTCCGTCTCGGCGACGCCCCGCCGCACGCCCCCCTGCGCAGCATGGAGGTCGAAGCCCAGACCGAGGTCGACGCCCTGCGAATCGTCCTGGCCCAGGCCGAGCAGGACAAGTCCGACGCCGAGGAGCTGCTGCAGGACGGCCAGGAGGAGGTGTTCTCGCGGACCGAGGTGCGCGAGGGGCAGACGGAGCATCAGGGACATACGGACTGATGCCGCTTTCTGAAACCCTCTCCCAGAGGGAGAGGGAGGGSCCCGCCGCGTAGCGGTGGGAGGGTGAGGGGTTACATCCTCACCGTTTTCTCACAGCGCCCTGCCGGCGCGCCGTCTGACGT
>NZ_JBFTZS010000361.1:0-4835 GCF_056406675.1 Caulobacter sp. P1_B12_2
TGCTGGTGGTCTGGCGGGGGCGGCCGCGCTTTCGCGGCGAGAGCGCCGACACGACCTTCGTCTATCGCGTCGCCCACAACACCGCCCTGACCTGGAAGCGCGGCGAAAACCGGCGGCGGCGGCGGCGCGAGGCGATCGAGGCCGAGATGGCCCTGCGCCTGGAGGCGGACGACTCGCCGGAGACGGTCAGCCTGCTGGACCGGCTCTACGGCGCCATTCGCACCCTGGCGCCGCTCGACCGCTCGCTGATCCTGCTGTCACTGGACGGCCAGCCCTATGCCGAGATCGCCCGCTTGCACGGTCTCAGCGAAACCAATGTCGGCGCCCGGCTCAGCCGCGTCCGCCGCCGTCTCTCGGACCTCGTGGAGGAGCGCGAAGATGGAGTTTGACCGTCTCGAACAGGCCTGGCGCTCGGAGGCCAACACCCCCGGCGCACAGGCCCAGGCCTATCTGATGGAGCAGATGATGCAGATGTTGAAAGCCCGCCGTCGCGGCGAGACCTTGCTGTTCGCGATCCCCGTCGCGGCCATGACCTTCTTCACGGGTGTCGCCGTCCGGTCGATCCTGGCCGGCAAGGTCGACATCGACCGGGAATGGGGCGCCCTGGGCATGCTGGGGGTCTGCTGGTTCATGCTGGCGGCGGTGCTCGTCGCCGCCGTCATGGCCAAGCGGCCGCGCGGCGACGGCTCGCCGATGCGCCAGACTCTGGAGGCCATGCTGGCCGCCAACCGCCGGGCGCGGATCAATTACCGGATCTTCTGGATGAGCCTGCCGGTGTTCTTCGTGCCGACGCTGATCGGGGTGTTCCAGCTGGGCGAGGTGGGCAAGGCCACCGAGCGCAACATGGGACAGATGCTGCTGATGTTCGGCGTCGCCCTGGCCGCCAGCGTCGGCTGGAACGCCCTGCGGTTCTTCAAGGTGCTGAAGCCGGAGCAGAAGCGGTTGGAGGGGTTGCTGGCGGAGTACCGTGAGTAGGCGCCGCGACGCCCCCTCCGTCACGATGCGTATTCGCATCGCGTCACCTCCCCCGCTTCGCGGGTGAGGAGGATATCGAGCCGACCTTCTCCTCCCCCGTGCAACGGGGGAGGTGGCGCGTCGCGAAGCGGCGTGACGGAGGGGGCGTGCAGCCCTACCCCGGCACGTTCCCGAACTTCCCGGCGTTGTAGTCGTCGATCGCCTGGATGATCTCCTCGCGGGTGTTCATCACGAACGGCCCATGGGCGAAGACCGGTTCGCCGATCGGCTCGGCGTGACCCAACAGGACCACCGCGCCGGTCGGAGACTCGAAAGCCACCGCGTCGCCGTCGTCGTTCAGCTCGACCAGGTTCCACTTCGGAGCCGGCTGACCTCCCACCACGATCTCGCCCGAGACCACGTACAGGAACACCGCCCGCCCCTCGGCCACGGGCAGGTTCATCGCCCCGCCGGGCGCCAGGCGCGCGACGCTCATCTCGATGCCGATCAACGACGGGAACGGCCCGGTCACGCCCGCGATCTGTCCCGAGACGACCTCGATGCTCGCCCCGTCCGCCTCGACCTTGGGGATCTCGGCGCCCTGCAGGCCCAGATAGTTCGGCGTGGTCATCTTCAGCCGGCTGGGCAGGTTGACCCACAGCTGCAGGATCTCCAGCGGACCGCCAGTCTGCTTGAAACTGGCCGGCGACAGCTCGGCATGGACCAGGCCGCTGCCGGCGGTCATCCACTGCACCCCGCCCGGGCCGATGACGCTCTCATGGCCGCCGCTGTCGAGGTGCGACAGCTCGCCCTCCAGGATGAAGGTCACGGTCTCGAACCCGCGATGCGGATGCGGCCCGAACGGCAGGCCGCGATTGTTGGGCGGATAGACCTGCGGCCCGTGGTGGTTGAGGAACAGGAACGGATCCAGCTGCGGGATCGCCGGCCCCGGCAGCGGCCGCCGGGTGACGAGATCGGCGATGTCGTCGCGCTGGGCGGGATGCAGGCGCTTGAGGGTTCTTGGTGTCATTTTAAGTTCCGCTCATCCCGGCGAATGCCGGGACCCAGATCCAGCCTGGGCATCTAGAATTACGAAACCCGCTCGGCCTTACGACCTGGGTCCCGGCATTCGCCGGGATGAGCGGATCTAAGACACCCCCGCCGTCGACAGCACCGCGGCCTGACGTTCGGCCAGTCCCTCTTCCGAGAAACCCTCCAGCGACTTCTCGAACAGCGCCTTCCAGTTATGGCGCGCGCCCAGGTGCAGGAAGGCCGCGCCCAGGCCGATGGCGGCACGGTCCATGAACACGAACTCGCGGGGGATGGTGATCGGGCCCTTGTCCTTCAGGGCCTGGCGCACCTTGAAGGCCTCGCGGCGGCCGTACTCGCCGGGCGGGGTGTCGTCAGCGACGCTGCGCACCCGGTCGTCCAGCAGCGGGCCGTAGATGAAGCGCGCCCAGACGTTCAGCACGTCGACCAGGTCGTCGGTGAGATTGGCGAAGCCCCAGCTGCGATAGGCCTCGGTCTGCTCGGCGCGGTCGTCGTTGGACAGGGCGCGATACAGCCGCACCACCCCGGCCACGAAGCGCGGCGGGAAGATGCGGATGCAGCCGAAGTCCAGCAGGTTCAGGTGGGCCGCGCCGTCACCACCGTCGGGGCCGCCGAAGGTGTAGTTGCCCAGGTGCGGGTCGCCGTGGATGATCCCGAGCTTGGTCATCGGGCTCCACCAGGCTTCGAACAGCAGGGCGGCGATGCGGTCGCGGGTGTCCTGCGGCGCGTCCTTGAACGCCAGCAGCCCCCGGCCCTCCAGCCAGGTCATGCTGAGCAGCCGCTTGGTCGACAGAGCGGGCACGGGCTGCGGTACGCGGATGTCGTCGCGCCCAGTGAAGAAGCCGCCATAGACGGCCATCAGCTTGGCCTCGCGCTCGTAGTCCAGCTCCTCGCGCAGCCGGTCGCCGATCTCGACGATCGCCTCGCTGGGGTCGATCGAGCCGTCCATGCGCTTGAACAGGCCGATCAGGGCGCGCAACTGGCCCAGATCGCTTTCGACCGCGCTCTGCATGTCGGGATATTGCAGCTTCACCGCCAGGGCGCGGCCGTCGGGACCGACGGCGCGGTGCACCTGGCCCAGGGACGCGGCGGCGGCCGCCTCGTGCTCGAAGCTCTGGAACCGCGACGCCCAGTCCGGCCCCAGCTCGGCGGCCATCCGCCGGCGGACGAACGGCCAGCCCATGGCCGGAGCGTTGGTTTGCAGCTCGGCCAGCTCGGCGGCGAACTCGGGCGGCAACAGGTCGGGCACCGTGGCGAACATCTGGGCCGCCTTCATCAGCGGACCCTTCAGCCCGCCCAGGGCCGCCCTCAGCGCCTTGGCGTTGCGGGCGTCGGCGCTGTCGCCGCCGAACAGACTGTTGGCGCCGTAGCTGACCGCCGCGCCGGACAGGCCCGCCCCGACCTTGGCGAAGCGCGAGACGCGGCCGGCCAGCCGGTTGCGTTCAGGGTCGCGGGGATCATCGGCCATCGGCTAGCCGAACTGCCGGGAGTCGTAGAAGAACCGCTCTCGGACGATCAGGTCGCCCTCCCACACCTGATGGGTCAGTTCCTCGAACCGCAGGGTCTCGCCGCTCTTGTTGGTCATCAGGAAGACCCACTGGATCACGACGTTGTCGCCGTCGTGCAGCACCATGACCGCCGGCTGGGTGTCCATCTTCGACAGCCGCGCCAGGGCCGCCGCCTCGTGCGCGACCAGAATGTCACGGCCGACGCGCGGCGCGGCGTTGTTCTCCTGCATCGAGGCGTTCGGCGCGTAGAAGCGTTCGATAGCCTCGACGTGTTCGTTGCGTTCGACGGTGGCGACGAACTCCGCCAGACGTTCCTTGGTGGGCATCGTCGCGCTCCGTCAGACCAGGGCTTCGAACTCGTCGACCAGCCGTTCCAGCTGGGCGCACCCCGCGGCCCAGAAGGCCTTTTCGCGCGGGTTCAAGCCGAAGGGCTTGAGCGCCTCGACATAGGTGCGGGTTCCGCCCGCCGCCAGCAAGTCCTCGTACAGCGGCGCGAAGGTTTCCGGATCCTCGCGGCGCTTCTCCATCAGGCCGCGCACCAGCAGGTCGCCGAACGCGTAGGCGTAGACGTAGAACGGCGCGTGCACGAAGTGGCTCACATAGGCCCAGTAGTGCTCGWAGCCCTCGTTCAGGGTCACGGCCGGGCCCAGGCTCTCGGCCATCACCTCCAGCCACAGCCGGCCGATCTGGTCGGGCGACAGCTCGCCGTCCTTGCGGGCCTCGTGGAAACGCCGCTCGAAGCGGTGGAAGGCGATCTGGCGCACGACGGTGTTGAGCCCGTCCTCGATCTTGCCCGCGAGAAGGCCCATGCGGTCCTTGGGCGTGGCCTCGGCCAGCAGGCGGTCGAACACCAGGCCCTCGCCGAAGATCGAGGCGGTCTCGGCCAGGGTCAGGGGCGTGTCGGCCAGCAGGGTGCCCAGCGGCGCGCACAGGGTCTGGTGCACGGCGTGGCCCAGCTCGTGGGCCAGGGTCAGCACGTCGCGCCGCTCGCCCATGTAGTTCATGAAGACGTAGGGGTGCCGCTCGGCGGTGACCGGATGCGAATAGGCCCCCGACTGCTTGCCGGCCCGGGGGCGCGCGTCGATCCACGGCTGATCGAAGAAGGTCTGGGCGGTGTCGGCGAACTTCGGGGCCAGGGCCTGGAAGCTTTCCAGCACGATGCCCTGGGCTTCGGCCCAATCGTAGCTCTTCGGGGTCGCGGCGGTGAGGGGCGCGTTGCGGTCCCAGTAGTCGAGGGTCTTGCGGCCCATGACCTTGGCCTTGAGGGCGTAGTAGCGGTGCGACAGGCGCGGATAGGCCTCGACCACCGCCTGCTCCAGGGCG
>NZ_JBFTZS010000362.1:0-4812 GCF_056406675.1 Caulobacter sp. P1_B12_2
CTTCGTCGGCAGCTACGGCGAGATCCTCGACTGGGCGACCGGCATCTATCTGGCGACCGCGCCGAGGCCCGGCGCCGAGGGCGACCCCGCGTTGCGCGCCCAGCTTCTGAAGATGGCGCGGGCGCGGACCTATTTCCGCTATCCGGGGATCGACGCCGAAGGCGCRCGCACCATGCTGCTGGAAGCGCCGATCGGCTGGCGCGACCCGGTCTATCCGGGCGTGACGACCTACGTGCAGAAGTCGGGCTGGGACAACACCCCGTTCTACATCGCCGTGGCCACTAAGGACCCGCGGCTGATGGCGGTCGCGCGGCAGAYGCTGGACGACGGCCAGGACTTCGCCGTGCTGCGCGATCGGCTGAAGGACAAGGGCCAGCGCACGACGATCGGCCTGCTTGAAGCCTATGACGAGTGGCTGGCGGTCAAGGACTGGCCAAGGTCCGACGTCCGGCTGCCGATGACGCCCGGCCAGCCCGACCTCGTGTTCGCCGATCCGGAGGACGGGGTCGTGGCGGTCAAGAACGGCGACGACATCCTCTACGCCGAGCTCTATTGGCGCGCCAATTGCGGGGTCAACCGCCTGGCCCGCTTCCACTACCAGACTCCGACCACGGACCGGATCGCCACGATCGCCTCGCGCGTGGATTTCACGCCCAGCGGCAAGTCGTGCGTGCGGCCGGCCTCGCCGCACTTCTCGGCCGGCGCGATCCCGCTGGTCGTCTATCCGGACGAAGCGCCGGCCGCCCTGGCCGGCGAGGTCCTGCCCGTGGCCAAGGCGCCGCCCGAGGCGCGCTATCGCGACCAGGACAATCCCTATGCCGGGCGCGGCGACTACTACGAGGCGCACTACGGCCCCTACCTGATCGCCATCAACGCCGGCGCCGACACGTCGGTGACGGTGGATCTGCCCAAGGCGGACGGAGAGCGGATCGAGCTGGTCTCCAGGCGCAAGGTCGCGCCGGGCGAGAAGGTCCTGACCCTGGCGCCGGGCCAGACGGCCGTGATCTACTCGCCCAGACGATAGTTCGGCGACGGGAGCGGGCGATGACCAATCCATACGATCTGCGGCTGGTCGCGCCGTTCAGCCCGACGATCATCAAGGCCACGATGCCGCCGAGCGTGGTCGATAGCCTGAACGCCCGCGTGGAC
Organism: Caulobacter sp. P1_B12_2; assembly: GCF_056406675.1. NCBI lineage: Bacteria > Pseudomonadati > Pseudomonadota > Alphaproteobacteria > Caulobacterales > Caulobacteraceae > Caulobacter > Caulobacter sp. P1_B12_2. The sequence continues at coordinate 1,150 of NZ_JBFTZS010000362.1, forward strand.
GACATCGTCGCGCGGCGGGACGAAGTGGCCRCTCGCGACTGGTCCAAGCATCTGGCCGGGGTCRTCACCACGGAAATCCGGCTCACCGACGTGATCGGCGAGATGAGCGATCTGTCCGACTTCCTCTACGACGTGGCCCGCACCTACAGCTACCGCTGCGAAAACGCGCTCCTGCACTACGGCGACTACGAGCGCACGGAGGAGCTGGCGGACAAGAAGCTGGAGATCCAGATCAAGGAAGGCTGGGTCAACGACATGGTGGCCGGCGACTACAACCCGGCCCACTTCCATCAGGGGTGCCTGTTCAGCAGCGTCGGCTTCCTGCGCCTGCCGCCGGACTACGAGACCGAGTTCCAGGCCGACAAGGCGCGGCAGAACACCGTCGGGTGCCTTCAGTTCATCGACAGCCGCAGCGCCGTGGGCGTGCGCAACCTGTTCACCGTCAAGCCGGTGGTGGGGGAGTTCTACCTGTGGCCCTCCTGGATGTTGCACTGTGTCTATCCGTTCAAGAGCCCCGGGGTGCGCCGCAGCTTCGCGGTCAACCTGTCGCTGGTTTGAGGCGACGGCGCTGCGGGAAGTATCGTCCCGACGGCGGCTTGCGATGATTTTTGATATCGATATCATGTCGCTAAGCGCCGGATCGTCGAACCGGCGCGCGCTGCGAGTACAACGAGAACGACGGGGAGAAGGCGCTTGGTGCGTGGTTTGATGCGGCGGGTTTCCTGCCTGGCCCTGGCGGCGTGTTTGATCGGCGGAGCGGCCCAGGCCCAGACGCTGCGTTCAGGCCACCCCTACCTCTCGTTCAGCGACAAGCACGTGGCGCAATTCAAGTCGCGCGTGGCCGAGGACGCCGACGCCAAGGCCGCCTGGACCCGCGCCCACGCCCAGGCCGACGAGGCCCTGACGCGCAAGCCCGCCAACGACCGCGAGCTCAACGCCGCCCTGATGGACCTGTCCCTGGCCTATCGCATGACCGGCGAGCGCCGCTACGCCGACCGCGCCAAGGGCCTGCTCGACGTCTATGCGGCGCGGCCCAACTGGGTGACCGACAAGCCGCTTCTGGCCCGGTCGCCGGTCTGGAACTCCGACCTGGGCATGGGCACCAGCGCCTTCGTCTACGGCCAGACGTTCGACGCGATCCACGACACGCTCAGCCCGGCCGAGCGCCAGCGGCTGGCTCAGGCCCTGGTCAAGGGCGCCATCAAGCCGACCCTGGCTGACTGGATCGACGGCGCTGACCGGATCCACAGCCTCGACACCATGGGCCACAACTGGTTCAGCCACATCGTGTTCGGCGCGGGCGTCGCGGCCATCGCGGTCAAGACCGAGGAGCCCCAGGCCGACGGCTGGATCCGGCGCATCGACGAGGCGTCCGAGGAGTGGGCCAACTACGACGGCAGCGCGATCGAGACCAAGCCCCAGCACTTCGGCTCGAACGGCGCCTTCGTCGAAAGCATCAACTACGCCGACTTCGCCGTCGAAGGTTACCTGAAGTTCCGCCGCGCCTGGCTCGACGCCTTCACCGAAAAGCCAGCGCCGACGCCGCGCCTGGCGGGCGTCGCGGACCTGTTCATCCAGAACCTCTACCCGACCGGCGCGGGGGCGCTGTCGACCAACTTCGGAGACGGCAATCCCACGGCCAGCGGGGCCCACGCCATCGTCAACCTGTGGGCCAGCGGCGACCAGCAGTCGCGCTATCTCTGGTACCTCGACACGGTCAAGGCCAACCCAGGCCAGGACGTCTGGGACGAGCCCGAGAACATGGTGCAATGGCCAGCCGCCAAGGCGCGGGCGGGCGCCGGGCGCGAGCCGGAACTGGCGACCAGCTGGATCGATCGCGACCTGGGCTCGGCGACCCTGCGCTCGTCCTGGGCGCCGGACGCGACGTTCCTGGCGGTGCGCTCGGGCTTCACCTGGAACCACAACCACGCCGACGCCGGCAGTTTCATCCTGTGGCACAAGGGCAAGCAGTTGCTGATCGACTCCGGCAACGCCAGCTACGCCCGGCCCGAATACGACGGCTATTACCGCCAGAGCGTCGCCCACAACGTCGTGACGCTGGACGGCAAGGCCGAGCCGGCGAGCAACACCTATGACGGCTCGCACTTCCCAGGACGGGTCGACCATTTGGTCGACGCCGGGGACCTGCGCTTCGTCTGGGCCGACGCCACGGGTCCCAACGCCAGCACCTTCGAGCGCAAGTACCGCAGCTTCCTGTGGGTCGGCGACACCATCCTGGTGATCGACGACCTGAAGGGCTGGCAGCCCGGCCAGTTCGAATGGCTGCTGCACTACGAGGGCGAGGCCAAGCGCCAGGGCCAGGTCATCACCGTCAAGAACGGCGACGCCGAGGTGGCCGTGCGGCCGCTGTTCCCCGAGGTCCTGCCCGACGCCGGCCTGCCCACCGACTATCCCGAACTGCTGCGCCTGGCCGAGGGCAAGGGCCTGAAGGACCACGCTCCCGACGAGGCCCAGCCCTACCTGCGTCTGCAGGCGCCGGGCGTGACGGACCGCACCAAGTTCGTGGTCGCCCTGACACCGAACGGCGGCGCCGCGCCCCGGATCGAACGGGTCGAGACCAAGGACTACCTGCTGGTTCGGATCCACCAGAAGGGCGAGGTCACCGAGGTCTATTTCAACCTGCTGGCCGACGGGCGAATCCGGCACCGCAACGCCAACGCCAGTCTCGGGGGCTGGGAGACCGACGCCTACATCCTGGCCCTCACCTATGCCGAGGGCGGGGACGCGCGTAAGCCCAAGCGCTGGTTCGTCGCGGACGGCAGCTATCTGCGGCGCGACGGCAAGGTCGAGCTGGATTCCCTGTCCAAGGCCTTCGTCGTCAAGACGACCGGCGCGGAGGGCCTCAAGGCCAGCATCGAGGGCCAGCCGACCTACGCGATCCGCCTGGCCTGCAGCGGCGCGCGGTCGATCACGGTGGACGGCGCGGCCAAGGCCTGCGAGCGCGACGTGGCGCTCGTGCGCCGATCGACCACGCCGCGCTGAGCCGCCCGAGGGGCTTGACGCAACGACCTTGCCAATCCCTTCCAGGGCTGAGAAGTTATCGATAACCGACGAGGGGATTTCGAATCGGTTGGCGGTCTCGCGCCGCCGATCCTTCGACGCGCGGAACACGCCAAATCGTCACGACAGCGCGATGCGGCCAGACCTCCGCCGCGGGCCCGTTGTCCACAACGCTCAGGGAGCCCGGCTTGGCGAAGGGCAAAGACACCATCGAACCGCCCCAGCCGCCGGACACGGGACGGGCTGTGACCATTCACGACGTGGCGCGCTACGCCGGTGTGGCCTCGATGACCGTGTCCCGCGTCGTCAACGGCAACAGCTATGTCAGCGACGCCATGCGCGAGCGCGTGCAGGCGGCGATCAAGGCGTTGAACTATTCGCCCAACCTGTCGGCCCGCAACACCCGCGCCGGCAGCGCGGGGCCGCGGATCGGCGTGCTCTACAGCAACCCCAGCGCCTCGTATCTCAGCGAGGTGATGCTGGGCGGCATCGAGCAGAGCTCCAAGCTGGGCACCCAGCTGGTGCTGGAGCGCTCGACTGGCCTGGCCAGCCAGAAGGCGGCCGTTCGGCGTCTGCTGGACCAGGGCGTGGACGGCGTCATCCTGCCGCCGCCGCTGTGCGACTCCCGCCCGACCATCAACA
>NZ_JBFTZS010000363.1:0-4811 GCF_056406675.1 Caulobacter sp. P1_B12_2
CGGCCAGGCGGTCGAACGCCTCGCGCAGGGCGGGCAGGGCGGTCTGGGCGGCGTCGGTCAGCAGCAGGCCCTTGGGCGTGCGCTTGAACAGGGCCGCGCCGACATAGTCCTCGAGGTTCTGGATCTGCTGACTCACGGCGCCGGGCGTCACCGACAGTTCGTCRGCGGCGCGGCTGAAGTTCAGGTGACGGGCTGCGGCCTCGAAGGCGCGCAGCGCATTCAAGGGAGGCAAGCGACGTCGCTCGGACTGTCTTTCCATGAGTTTTACTGAACGCCCCGGCAGAAGACCTTGTTTGCGAATTGGCCCGTCGCCGCCCAATTTGCAAGCGTTCGCTGACGGAGATGGCCCTTTTCGTCGGGGAACGCGAGCGGGGCGGACCCTAGGGTTCGCCCCGCAATGCTTTCGGCGCAACCGGTTTGGCGAAGTCGCCGGTCCGGGGCGTCGGCAGTGGCGTCTGGCTTATAGAGGACCTGAATCTGATGGCTCGGCCCACGGTCCGATCCGCTTCCCGGTCGAAAGCCGGTCTGGTCGCCATCGGCGGCGGGATCAGCGCGCGTGCGCCCCATTTGCCGTCCGGTTTCGTGACCCTGGTGGGCGCGGGGCCCGGTGATCCCGAGCTGCTGACGATCAAGGCGCTGAAGGCCCTGCAGGCCGCCGACGTGGTCGTCCATGACGGCCTGGTTTCCGACGAGATCCTCGACCTGGCGCCGCCGGCGGCGCGGCGGATCAACGTCGCCAAGCGCAAGTCGCGCCACACCCTGCCGCAGGACGACATCAACCAGCTGCTCGTGGCCCTGGCCCTCGAAGGCCTGGCCGTCGTGCGGCTGAAGGGCGGCGACCCGTTCCTGTTCGGCCGCGGCGGCGAGGAGCTGGCCGCCTGCCGCGAGGCCGGCGTCGACTGCACGGTGATCCCCGGCGTCACCGCCGCCCTGGCCGCCTCGGCCGGGGCCGGCGCGCCCCTGACCCATCGCGGATCGGCCCAGGCCGTGACCTTCGTCACCGGCCACGCCGCGCACGGCGAACCGGACCTGGACTGGACCGCCCTGGCGCGCCCGAACCAGACGGTCGTGGTCTATATGGGCGTCTCGACCGCCGGCCTGATCGCCGAACGCCTGACGGCCGCCGGTCGCGCGGGTTCGACCCCGGCCCTGATCGTCGAGAACGCCAGCCGCGCCGACGAGCGCCGCATCCTGACCACCCTGGCCGGCCTGGCGCTCGCCGCCGAGGGTCTGAAGGGCCCGGCGCTGCTGATGGTCGGCGAGTCCATGGCCATGGCGGAGGTCGGCGTTCCCGACCTGGCCGCCGCCCCCATCCCCCAATCCCAGTCCGCGAGCCTGCGTTCATGAAAGCTGTCACCGCCAATCGCCTGATCGACGGCGAGGTCGTGTTCTGGAAGGCCGGCGCCTGGGTCGAGGGGTTCGGCGACGCCGAGCTGTTCGACGAGACCCGCGACGCCGAGGTCGAGGCCGTGGTCGCCAAGGGCAAGTCCCAGGCGACCGTGATCGTCGATCCCTATCCGATCGACCTGGCGCCGGTAGATGGGGGGCTGGCCCCTGTCAGCTACCGCGAACGCATCCGGGCGCTCGGGCCCACCAACGAACCCACCCACGGCAAGCAGGCCGTCGGCGGCGAGGTGATCGAGGCGCTCCGCCACGCGGCGGGCGCCGCGCGTTCGACCGGCCGCGTCGACCTGATCCGCAGGAAGTAAGATGTATCTGTACGATCCCATCGACCGCGAATTCCTGACGGACCGCTCCAACGAGTTCCGCCACCAGGTGGCCCGCCGCCTGGCCGGCGAGCTGACCGAGGACCAGTTCAAGCCGCTGCGGCTGATGAACGGCCTCTATCTGCAGCTGCACGCCTACATGCTGCGGATCGCCATTCCGTACGGCTCGCTGAACGCCCGCCAGGCCCGCCGCCTGGCCTGGATCGCCCGCACCTACGACAAGAACTACGGGCACATGACCACCCGTCAGAACATCCAGTTCAACTGGATCAAGCTGAAGGACGCGCCGGACATCCTGGACGCCCTGGCCGAGGTGGACCTGCACGCCATCCAGACCAGCGGCAACTGCATCCGCAACGTCACCGCCGATCCCTATGCGGGCGCCACGGCCGAGGAGATCGACGATCCGCGCGTGTGGTCCGAGGTCCTGCGCCAGTGGTCGACCCTGCACCCCGAGTTCAGCTTCCTGCCGCGCAAGTTCAAGATCGCCATCACCGGCGCCCTGACCGACCGCGCGGCGGTCAAGGTGCACGACATCGGCCTGATCCTGCGCAAGGGTCGTGACGGCCAGATCGGCTTCGAGGTGATCGTCGGCGGCGGCCAGGGGCGCACGCCCTATGTGGGCCCCACCATCAAGTCGTACCTGCCGGCCGAGCACCTGCTCAGCTATGTCGAGGCCGTCCTGCGCGTCTACAACCGCCACGGCCGCCGGGACAACATCTACAAGGCCCGGATCAAGATCCTGGTTGCGGCCCTGGGCGCCGAGGAGTTCGCCCGCCAGGTCGAGGAGGAGTGGGGCAAGATCGACCACGCCCGCGCCAACCTGCCGGCCAGCGAACTGGCCCGCGTCCGCGCGGCCTTCRCCCAGACCAATTTCGAGACGCTCCCCGAGGTGTCGGAAGCGTTCGAGACCGCCCGCGCCGCCAGCCCCGCGCTGCAACGCTTCGTCCGCAACAACGTCAAGCCGCACAAGCAGCCCGGCTACGCCATCGTCGAGGTGTCGCTGAAGGCCATCGGCCAGACCCCGGGCGACGCCACGGCCGAACAGCTGGAGGTCGTCGCCGACCTGGCCGAGCGCTACAGCCTGGACGACCTGCGGGTGACCCACGCCCAGAACCTGGTCCTGCCGCACGTCAAGCTGGACGACCTGCCCACCGTTCACGCGGCGCTGGAAGCCGCGGGCCTGGCGACCGCCAACATCGACCTGGCCAGCGACATCATCGCCTGCCCGGGCCTGGACTATTGCGCCCTGGCCAACGCCCGCGCCATCCCGATCGCCCAGGACATCGCCCGCAAGTTCGCCGACCCCGACCGGGCCGAGAAGGTGGGCGAGCTGAAGATCAAGATCAGCGGCTGCATCAACGCCTGCGGCCACCACCATGTGGCCCATATCGGCATTCTGGGCGTCGACAAGAAGGGCGAGGAATTCTACCAGCTCTCGCTCGGTGGATCGGGGGCGGAGGACGCCTCGATCGGCAAGATCCTGGGCCCGGGCCTGTCGGCCGACAAGGTCGCCCCGGCCATCGACGCCCTGGTCGATCGCTATCTGGACATCCGCGCCGCCGACGAGCGCTTCCTCGACACCTATCGCCGCGTCGGCCTCGAACCCTTCAAGGAGGCGGTCTATGCCCAAGCTGATTAAGCTGGTCGGCGCGCCGAGCGACAAGACCTTCGGCGCCGCATGGGCCGAGGACGCCTTCGTCCACGTGGCCGACGACGACGCCCTGCCCGAAGGCGACGTGATCCTGTCCCTGGCCCGCTTCCAGGCCGAGGGCGAGATCCTGCTGTCCAACAGCCGCCGGGTCGGGGTGCGGGTCGAGGCCGACCAGGAGGTCGAGGCCCTGGCCTACGACCTGCCGCGCCTGTCGGTGGTGGCCCTGGCCTTCCCGAAATACCGCGACGGCCGCGCCTACACCTCGGCCCGCCTGCTGCGCGAACGCCTGGGCTTCACCGGCGAGATCCGGGCCGTGGGCGACGTGCTGCAGGAGCAGGCCGGCTTCATGGTCCGCTGCGGCTTCGACGCCTTCGAACCCAATGACGGCGCCACGCCCGAGGCCTGGACCAAGGCCGCCCACCGCTTCCGCCATGTCTACCAGCGCGCGGCCGACAATCGAGTGGTGGCGTTCGAGGAAAGGGCCGGCTGATGGCCTACGACCAGACCGCGACCGAGGTGAAGCCCTGCGCCAAGGCCCCGCCGACGGCGGCTGACCTGGCCGCTCGGCTGGACGCCGAGCTGCGCGACGCCCATCCGGCGACCGTGCTGCGCAAGGCCTACGAGACCTTCGGCGACAAGCTGGCCCTGGTCAGCTCGTTCGGCGCGGAATCGGCGGTGCTGCTGCACCTGGCCAGCCAGGTGTCCAAGGACATCCCGGTGCTGTTCCTCGACACCGGCATGCTGTTTGGCCAGACCCTGGACTACCGCAAGTCGCTGGCCGCCAAGCTGGGCCTGACCGACGTGCGCGACCTGCGGCCGGCCTTCACCGACCTGGCCGTCACCGATCCCAAGTCCGACCTCTGGCGCACCGACACCGACGGCTGCTGCCACATCCGCAAGGTGCTGCCGCTGGACCGCGCCCTGGGCGAGTTCGCCGCCTGGACCACCGGCCGCAAGCGCTTCCACGGCGGCGACCGTCTGCGCCTGCGCGTGGTCGAGGAGACCGAGGGCCAGATCAAGTTCAACCCGCTGGCCAACTGGGGCAAGGCCGAGCTGGACGCCTATGTCGCCGAGCACGACCTGCCGGCCCACCCGCTGGTCGGCCAGGGCTTCCCCTCGGTCGGCTGCTGGCCGTGCACCAAGGCGGTGGACGATCCCAACGCCGACGTCCGCGCCGGCCGCTGGGCGGGCCAGGACAAGACCGAGTGCGGCATCCACGTCGCCCGCGCGCCGGGCGCGGCGCCGAACGTGGGCGAGGGGATCTAGGGGGCTTAGGGCGTCCAGTTCCAGCAGCGCCTGCGGCTTCCGCTTTCGACCCTGAGCGGACGTTCGAGCCCCCTCTCTCTTAGAGAGAGGGAGGGGCCCGCCGCGAAGCGGTGGGAGGGTGAGAGGTTTCACCCTCTCCGGATGAAGCACGGCCAGAAGATCGT
>NZ_JBFTZS010000364.1:0-4805 GCF_056406675.1 Caulobacter sp. P1_B12_2
CCCGAGACGATCCAGCGCTCACCGACGGCCTGGCCTTGCAGCGAGATGCGGCGGTCGGCGCCGGCCAGGCCGCGCGCGGCCTCGGCCCCGGCGGGGCGCTCGGGGAACAGCGAGCCGTTGGTCGAGGCGGCGTCTTCCAGGCCCAGGTTCGGCGCGAACGCGCCGACCTTCACCTTGAAGGGCGCGTAGTTGTACTGCAGGTAGATCTCCTGCAGCTGGCCCGCGCCGTCGGTGCCCGAGCCGCCGAAGTCCAGCAGCACGCCGTAGTCGAAGTTCTTGAACGCCTTGCCGTCGACGCCCAGGCGGGCGCGGCGGAAGTTGGTGCCGCTGTTCAGGTCGCGGCCGACCGTCGAGGCGGGCAGGCCGCTGTCCTGGTTGTACCAGGTGGCGTCCAGCTGCATCACGGCGTGAATGTTGGCGCTGAAGGCGCCGTCGCCCGAGGCGATGGTCGGCTTGCCGTTGGCGACGCTGACCGTGGTCTGCGACTGAACGGTGCGAACGTCTTTCAGGCTGGCGGCCGTGGCGGCCTTCAGGTCGGCGATCTGGCCGGACAGGGCTTCAAGCTGAGCCTCGAGCGCCTCGATGCGGGCTTGCTGCTGCTCGGGCGTCTGAGCGGTCTGGGCGTGGGCCGCGCCGCTCATGGCCCCCGTCATGGCCATGAGCGAGGCTCCGGCGATCAGGGCCGTGCGCAGGGCGGCCCGAGTGGCGCTGTGGGTTTTGGTCATGGTCTTCCCCTCTCGACGCCTGGTTCGGCGTCGCCGTTGACTGGGACAAAAGACGATTATTCCTAGGTGTTAAATAGAGATAAGGGCGCGGGGCTTTGAGTTTTCCTTCAGGCCCGGGATCGACGCACGGTCAAGCTGCTGAATCCAAAACGAAAAAGGGCCCGCGCCGAAGCGCGGGCCCTGTTCATCAGTGTTCGTCATATTCGCCCCTGAAGTCCAGAGGCGGCCGAAAGGCTAGAACATAGCCCGGCCGGTAAGTTTAAGATTGTAGCGCTTCTGCTTCTTGGCCGCTTCGGCGTTGGCCTCGATCGCCAGATAGGACATCGGCGTGCCGGCCCGCAGGGCGAAGCCCAGGGTCACCGCGCCGTCCTTGTCGTTGGCCGCCGCCAGGGTGAAGGGCGTGCCGCCGCCGGTGTATTGGGCCACGGTGTCGCCGATCTCGCCGGCCAGCAACTGGCGATAGCCGACCCGCACTTCCGGACGCCACCACAGGTCGCGGCCGAAGTCGGCGCCGAACACCACGCCGACGTCGCCGGTCAGGCTGTCGGATTTGCGCTTGTGGACGATCTGGTCGAAGCCGTCGCCGCCGCCCGATTCCTTGCGCTCGCCTTCGCTCAGATAGAGGTAGTTGAGGTAGGCCTCGGGACGGACGAAGTAGCGGCCGGCGAACTTGGCCTCGTAGGCCGTGCCCGCATAGGCGTTGAACGTGTAGCCGTTCCACTTGGCGCTGTTGTGGCGCTGGACGTCGGACGCGCCGTCGCCGTTCAGGTCGCCGGTGTTGAACGTGCGGTCGCCGTCGTACCAGCCGTATCCGCCGCCGCCGCCGAGGTTCATGCGCCAGCCGCCGATCGCCCGCCGCCAGTAGGCGCCCAGCTGGACGAAGTTGCCGGTGGTCTGCTCGCCCACCTTGGCGGCGATGTCGTGTTCCTCGACGCTGACATAGGCCAGGGTCAGGCCCAGGGCTCCGCCGGCGTCGCCCATGGCTTCATAGCCGCCGACGAAGCCGAAGGCCTGGGTGTCCGAACCCATGGTGTCGTCGGTGTCGCGCCGCACCAGGGTGTTGATCTCCTGGATCCACAGGCTGTCGGGCCCGTAGCGGTCGCCCGGGTCGGGGCGGAAGGCGGTGGCCGTCGAGATCGCTTGGGTCACGTTCTGCATCGCCGCGAAGAAGCCTTCGCCCTGGTCCGGCATCATCTGATCGTAGAGACCCAGGAAGCCGTCCTTGGTCGTCTGGGTCAGATAGGCCGAGGCGATGTCCTTGTCCTTGCTCAACGCCGCGAAGGTGGCGTCATAGGCCGAGGACTGGGCCTTGTTCATGCCGATCTCGCTGGAGGTGCGGCGACGAACGTCCAGATAGACGTTGTTGGTGTCGACGCGGCTGCTGGCCACGTACAGGTACGGCGTGCCGCCCAGCAGGTCCTGGCTGATCGTGCCGGCGGTCAGGGTGCCGCCGGTGATGACGGTGTAGCTGGTCGGGGCGGCCAGCAGGCTGGTCAGCCGCAGGCCCAGCTGAGCGCCCGAGGCGATGTTGACCGCGCCGGAGGCCACGATGTGGGTGTTGGTGCCGGCCGTCGGATCGGCGGTGAACAGCACCTTGCTGTCCGCGCCCAGGGTCAGGCTGGTGATGTTGATGGTTTCGGCGTTGGCCAGGCCCAGCGAGCCCTTGCTGACATTGACCGCCAGCCGGCCGTCCGAGTCGCGCAGGGCGCCCAGCACCGCGGCGCCGCCGCTGATGTTCAGCACGTCCGCCCCGGCGCCGAACTGGATGTCGCCGACCACGATGCCGTTCTGGACGTTGAAGGTGTCGGCGCCCGAGCCGAAATTGACCGCGCCCAGGATCGACGGCTCGTCGACGTCGTCCACGCCGTCGCCGTCCACGTCCGAATCGGCGATCCCGTCCTTGCCGTCGTCGCCGTCGTTGACGCCGTTCTGGGTCAGGGTGACGCCGGTGGTGTTCTTGCTGACGTCGATGGCGATCGCCTTGCCGGTGACCACTTCGTTGCTGGACAGCAGGTCGGCGTCGTCTTTGTCGTCGGCGTCGTCGGTGGCGATGACCGAGGCGGTGATCTTGCCGGTGTTGTCGATGGTGGTCAGGTTGCCGGAATTGTCGATCACGCCGTAGGCGTTGCCCTTTTCGCCGCCGACGGTGGAGGCGATCGAGCCGGCGTTCTTCAGGGTGGTCACGGTGGAGCCGGCGTCGATGGCGACGGCGCGCGCATCGAACTGGCCTTCCGAGATGCTGAAGGCCGAGATCGCGCCCTTGTTCCAGATCGTCGGCGCGCTGGCGCCCGACTTGATCTGCAGGCCGGTGGCGTTGGCTTCGTAGGCGGTGGCGGTGACCGAGCTGTCGACCCGCACGCCGCCGGCGATCGTCGTCGTCTGGCCGGCGTTTCCGCCGATCTGGATCGCGGTGGCGGCGATGCCGTCATAGACGCCGTTGGCGGTGACGCCGCCCTTGGTGATCAGGCCGTAGGCGTTGTCGCCCGTGCCGACCGCGCCGATGGCGACCGAGCGGGTGTCCGAGCCGATCAGCAGGGCCGGCGCCCCGCCGTAGGTGACCAGGGCCGCGGTGCCTTCGCTGGCGTCGGCGACGCCGTCGCCGTCTTCGTCGGTATTGGCCGTGTCGGTGTCGAGCGGGGGCGCGTCCAGCAGGACGCCGCCGCCCACATTGGCGGTCACCCGCACGGCCGAGCCGCCTTGCAGCAGGTCGTCGGCGTCGAGAATCGCGCGCAGTTCCTTGGTGGCCGGTCGCGTGGTGTAGCGATAGCCGGTCGTGGTCACGCCGCCCTGGACGACGAAGGCGCCGCTGACGTTGCCGTCGATCGCCACGCCGGTGGCGGCCAGACCGGTCACCGTCGTGCCGCCGTTGATCGACACCTTGCCGGTCACCGGGCCGGCGACGTGGACGCCATAGGTTCGGTCGCCGATGACGCTGATCGTCCCGCCCGTGGTCAGGTTGCCGACCAGGCCGGTCTCCAGAGAGATGGCCGCCGAATCGTTGCCCTCGATCGTGATCGAGCCGGCCGAGCCCTGGACGATGTCGCCGGTGAACACGCCGGGGCCGACCAGGCGGATGCCGTAGCGGTTGGAGCCCTTGGCGAACGGACCGTCCAGGTCGCCGTCGGGAGCCGCCACGCCGGCCGAGTTCTTGTCGTCGTCGGTCGGGGTGTAGTCCTCGGTCAGGCTGATGATCGCGTTGTTGGTCACCGAGCCCGTCGTGCCGCCCTGGATCAGGACGCCGGTCGAGTTGTCGACGCCGACGGTCGTCAGGCCGTTGCCGCCGATCGTGACCTTGTTATTGCTGTTCACCGTGATCAGCGGACCGGCCGTGGTCAGGGTGATCCCGCCCCCGGTGTCGACCTTCACGTCGTCGGGGCCGCCGGCGGCCGTCGCCGTCGCGGTGGCGATCGGCGTCGTACGCGCCGTGTTGATGACCGTCTCAGCATAAGCGCCGAACGCCATGGCCAGGAGAGGAGCGGTTGCGACTGTCGCGACCAGGACCTTGCGCTGCATTACGAACGACACCTCGGAGAGAAACCCAGACCCCAGATTGCGGCACGTTGCGGCGAAATTGCGGTGCTTTCCGCCATCGTCGTGCTTCTGAGCGTTTGACGGTCTATCGCAAGCGTTCACAGGGCGCCATATCTGCTTCACCGAATCCTCCCTCCGCCGCAAAACGAGTCTGCCGCATGCCGATGGCCTCGCCGTCCTCGTCAGCCCGTTCAGATGGGCCGCTCAGCACCCCCCTGGGCGTGTGGGGGGGCGTGCTCGCGGGGCCCGGGGCCCTTCTGGCGTTGGCGGCGGCGGGCGGAGCGAACGCCTCGGCGGCGGTGCCCCTGGCCTTGATCACCGGCGTGACCGGCTATGTTCTGGCCCGCCGGCACCTGAACCGCCCCGTCGACGCGGCCGCCCCGGCTCCCGCCCCGGCCCTGGTCGACCAGCCGCCGCCGTTCAGCCTGATTCTCGAAACCTTGCCCGATCCGTTGATGGTCATCGCCGCCGAGGAGGCCGACGACCTGACCGGCCGGCGGTTCGTGTTCGCCAACGCCGCGGCCCGGGACCTGTTCAAGCTGCAGCCGC
>NZ_JBFTZS010000365.1:0-4762 GCF_056406675.1 Caulobacter sp. P1_B12_2
GAACACGCGTCTCGGGGCCTGGGCTGGAGAGACCCCGGCGATCATCGTCAACGTCCAGCGCCAGCCGGGCGCCAACGTCATCAAGACCGTCGACGCCATCAAGGCCAAGCTGCCGGAGCTGGAATCGAGCCTGCCCGCCACGCTGGAGGTCAAGGTGCTGGCCGACCGCACCACCGGCATCCGCGGCTCGGTCCACCACGTGGAGATGGAGCTGCTGCTGGCCGTGGTGATGGTCGTGGTGGTGATCTTCTTCTTCCTGCACAGCCTGCGCGCCACCCTGATCGCCGGCCTGGCCGTCCCGATCTCGCTGATCGGCTCGTGCGGGGTGATGTACCTGATGGGCTTCAGCCTCAACAATCTGAGCCTGATGGCCCTGACCATCGCGACGGGGTTCGTGGTCGACGACGCCATCGTCATGATCGAGAACATCTCCCGGCACCTGGAGAAGGGCGTCAAGCCGATGGCGGCGGCGCTTCAGGGCGCGCGCGAGATCGGCTTCACGATCATCTCGCTGACCGTGTCGCTGATCGCCGTGCTGATCCCGCTGTTGTTCATGGGCGACGTGGTCGGGCGGCTGTTCCGCGAGTTCGCCATCACCCTGGCCATCACCATCCTGATCTCGGCGGTGGTGTCCCTGACCCTGACCCCGATGCTGTCGGCCCGCTGGCTGAAGCCGGCCGGCGAAGGCGAGGGCGAAGAGCACCAGGGCCGGATCGCGCGCAAGTCCAAGGCGGTGTTCGACAAGGTCGAGCGCCACTACGAGCGCGGCCTGACCTGGGTTCTGGAACGTCAGAAGGCGACCCTGGTCGTCGCCGTGGCCACCTTCGCCCTGACCGCCGTGCTCTATCTGATCATCCCCAAGGGCCTGTTCCCGACCCAGGACACCGGCCAACTGCAGGCCCGCACCGAGGTCGAGCAGTCGGTCTCGTACGACCGCATGGCCGGCCTGCAGCAGGACGCCGCCAAGGCTGTCCTAGACGACCCGGCGGTGGAGAGCCTCAGCTCGTTCATCGGCGTCGACGGCGCCAACAATTCGATGCTCCACACCGGCCAGATGCTGATCAACCTGAAGGCCGACCGCAAAGGCTCGCAGGAGAAGATCATGCAGCGGCTGCGCGACCGCGTCGCCGCCGTGCCGGGCGTGCACCTCTACCTGCAGCCGACCCAGGACCTGACCATCGACGCCGAGACCGGCCCGACCCTCTACCGTCTGTCGCTGGAGAGCGCCGACACCGCCACGGTGCGCGAATGGGCCGGCAAGCTGGCCGAGCGCCTGGCCAGCGTGAAGTCGGTGCGCAACGTCTATAGCGACGCCAGCGCCACCGGGGCCGCGGCCTATGTCGACATCGACCGCGACACCGCCGCGCGGCTTTCGATCACGGCCTCGGACATCGACGACGCGCTCTACAGCGCCTTTGGCCAACGGATCGTCTCGACCATCTTCACCGAGACCAACCAGTACCGGGTGATCCTGGAGGCCAAGCCCGGCCTGCTGACCGCGCCGGAGTCCCTGGGCCTGCTGAACCTCAAGACCGGCGGCGGCCAGCCCACGCCGCTGTCGGCGATCTCGACCATCAAGGAACAGACCGCCCCGCTGCAGGTGACCCACGTCTCGCAGTTCCCGGCCACCACGATCGGCTTCGACACGGCGCCCAACGTCTCGCTGGGCAAGGCGGTCGACGACATCCGCGCGGCCATGAAGGACATCGGCATGCCGGCGTCGGTCACCCACAGCTTCCTGGGCGCGGCCGGAGCCTACGAGAACTCGCTGAGCAACCAGCTGTGGCTGATCCTGGCGGCCATCGTCTGCGTCTACATCGTGCTGGGCGTGCTCTACGAGAGCTACATCCACCCGCTGACCATCCTGTCGACCCTGCCGTCGGCCGGGGTCGGCGCGCTGCTGGCCCTGTGGATCACCGGCAACGACCTGGGCGTGATCGGCATCATCGGCATCATCCTGCTGATCGGCATCGTCAAGAAGAACGCGATCATGATGATCGACTTCGCGATCGACGCGCAGCGCAACCAGGGCAAAAGCCCGCGAGACGCGATCTTCCAGGCCGCCATCCTGCGCTTCCGGCCGATCCTGATGACCACCCTGGCGGCCCTGTTCGCGGCCATCCCGCTGATGCTGAGCTTCGGCGAGGGCGGCGAGCTGCGCCGGCCGCTGGGCATCGCCATCTTCGGCGGCCTGCTGGTCAGTCAGCTGTTGACCATGTTCACCACCCCGGTGATCTACCTGGCCTTCGACAAGTTCGCGCCGGCCGACAAGGGCGTGCACCGTGAGCGCGACGACCACGTCGCGCCCGATCGGGCCGACCCCGAGCCGATCCCGGGGGCGCCGTCGTGAACCTGTCGGCGCCCTTCATCAAGCGGCCGGTGGCGACGGTTCTGCTGACCATCGGCATCGCCATGGCCGGGATCGCCGCCTTCTTCGTGCTGCCGGTCTCGCCCCTGCCGCAGGTGGACTATCCGACCATCTCGGTCTCGGCCAACCTGTCGGGGGCCAGCCCCGAGACCATGGCCTCCAGCGTCGCCACCCCACTGGAGCGGCGGTTGGGCACGATCCCCGGCGTCACCGAGATGACCTCGCAGAGCAACACCGGCTCGGCCCGTGTGACCCTGCAGTTCGACCTCAATCGCAACATCGACGGCGCGGCGCGCGAGGTGCAGGCCGCCATCAACGCCGCTCGGTCGGACCTGCCGGCCACGCTGAAGAGCAATCCCAGCTACCGCAAGCAGAACCCGTCCGACGCCCCGGTGATCATCCTGGCCCTGACCAGCGACACCAAGACCCCGGGCCAGATCTACGACGCGGTGTCCAACATCGTCTCCCAGCGCCTGGCCCAGGTGACCGGGGTGGGCGACGTCGAGATCGGCGGCGGCTCGCTGCCGGCCGTGCGGGTGTCGGTCAATCCGTTCCTGCTCAACAAGTACGGCATCGCGCTGGAGGACGTGCGAGCCGCGGTCCAGTCGGCCAACGCCAACCGACCCAAGGGCCAGGTGGAGGGGGCAGGGCGGCRGTTCCAGGTCTATACCAGCCCCGGCGGACGCAAGGCGGCCGACTATGCCGGCCTGGTCGTGGCCTGGCGCGGCGATGCGCCGGTGCGGCTGATGGACGTGGCAGAGGTCACCGACAGCGTCGCCGACACCCGCACCCTGGGCCTGTTCAACGGCAAGCCGGCGATCATCATCCTGGTCACCCGCCAGCCGGGGGCCAACATCATTCAGACGGTCGACAGCGTTCGCGCCACTCTGCCGGAGCTGCGCGCCCAGCTGCCCAGCGACATCAGCGTCGCGGTGGCCAGCGACAGCACCAACTCGATCCGCGCCTCGCTCAAGGAGATCGAGATCACCCTGCTGATCTCGATCGTGCTGGTGGTGCTGGTGGTCAGCGCCTTCCTGCGCAGCGCCCGGGCCACCTTCATCCCGGCGGCGGCGACCATCGTCTCGCTGCTGGGCACGTTCGGGGTGATGTATCTGCTGGGCTTCTCGCTCAACAACCTCAGCCTTATGGCCATCACCGTGGCGACCGGCTTCGTGGTCGACGACGCCATCGTCGTGCTGGAGAACACCCAGCGCCATATCGAAAAGGGCATGGACCGCTTCAAGGCCGCCTTGCTGGGCGCGCGCGAGGTGGGCTTCACGGTGCTGTCGATCAGCGTCTCGCTGGTCGCCGTCTTCATCCCGCTGCTGTTCATGGGCGGCCAGGTGGGGCGCCTCTTCCGCGAATTCGCCGTCACCTTATCTGCGGCGGTGATGATCTCGCTGGTCATCTCGCTGACCACCACGCCGATGATGTGCGCCTACCTGCTGCGCCCGCCCAAGGAAGGCAAGAAGGAGGGCCGGATCGCCCGGCTCTTCGAGGCCGGCTTCGACCGCGTGCACCGGACCTACGAATACAGCCTGGACTGGGCCCTGGCGGCCAAGCCCGTGGTGCTGCTGATCCTGGTGGTGGTGATCGCCATGACCGCCTGGCTCTACGCCGCCGTGCCCAAGGGTTTCTTCCCCCAGCAGGACAGCGGACAGATCCAGGCCGGGCTGCGCGCCGACCAGAGCGTCTCGTTCCACGTCATGCAGGCCAAGCTCAAGCAGGTGGTCAACATCATCCGCAAGGATCCGGGCGTCGATACGGTGGTCGGCTTCACCGGCGGAGCCCGGGCCGGCGGCGGCTTCCTGTTCGTCAACCTCAAGCCGCTGGGCAATGGGCCGGACGACCGCAAGGAAAAGGGCTCGGCGGTGATCAATCGTCTGCGGCCCCAGCTGCAGAAGGTCACCGGCATCAGCATCTTCCTCAACCCCGTCCAGGATGTGCGGATGGGCGGGCGGCAGAGCAATTCGACCTACCAGTACACCCTGACCAGCGACTCCAGCGACGCGCTGAAGACCTGGGCGCCCAAGCTGGCCGAGGCGATGAAGGCGCGGTCAGACGTGATGACCGACGTCGACAGCGACCAGTCGGAGAACGGCGTCGAGACCTTCGTGACGATCGACCGCGACAGCGCCTCGCGCCTGGGTGTCACGCCCCGGGCCGTCGACAACGCGCTCTACAACGCCTTCGGCCAGCGCCAGGTGGCGACGATCTACGAGGACATCAACCAGTACGCCGTGATCATGGAGTGGGACCGCCGGTTCTCGACCGGACCCGAAGCGCTGAACGACGTCTATGTGCCGACCAGCACCAGCGGCGCGACGGGGGCGACCTCGACCAGCGGGGCGGCCGTGAATCCCGCCCTGCGCGACGCCTCGACCGGTTCGGCCC
>NZ_JBFTZS010000366.1:0-4750 GCF_056406675.1 Caulobacter sp. P1_B12_2
CGCCCAGGGCGCCGGCCATGGCCGCCTCGGGCCAGCCGGCGTTGGGCGAGGCGTGTCGACGAGCGTCACGGAACATGGTGCGCCAGCCACGGGCTCCGGCCAGGGCGATCAGGGCGCCGGCCAGCCTGGCCGGGACCAGGTTCATCAGGTCGTCGGTGCGCGCCGCCGCCCAGCCGAACATCCGCCAGCGCGGCTCCTTGTGGCCGACCAGGCTGTCGGCGGTGTTGACGCTCTTGTAGGCCAGCAGGCCCGGCAGGCCGCCGATCAGCAGCCAGAAGGCGGGGGCGACGACGCCGTCGTTGAAGCTTTCAGCCAGGCTCTCCAGGGCGGCGGCCGCCACCCCATCGGCGTCGAGCGCGTCGGTGTCGCGGCCGACGATCATCGCCACCGCCGCGCGGGCGGCCGGCAGGTCGCCGGCTCGCAGCGGCAGCAGGACGGCGACAACGTGGTCATGGAGGCTGCGCTGAGCCAGGCCCGTCGTGGCGATCAGGGCGACGGCCGTCAGCGCCGGGAGGCTGGGGCCCAGAACGCCTTGCACCACCGCGCCCAGCAGGACAGCGGCGGCGATCAGCAACGCGGCCAGGACCACGCCCATCAGGCGACGCCGCAGGTCTGACGCCGTCGGCCGGTTCCAGCGCCGCTCCAGCGCCTCGATCAGCGCCGCCGGCCAGGCTACGGGATGCCCCGCCAGCTTGTTCAGCGCGGCCGGATAGCCGAGGGCCGCCTCCAGGCCCAAGGCCAGGGCCACGACCCAGGGCCAGGGCGCGGTGTCAGCCATCGACGCGCCCGATCAGCTCGATCAGCGGTCCCCACGAGCCGGGCACGATGGCGGCCTTGACGCCGTAGGCCTGCTCCAGCACCGCGGGCGTCAGGGCTTTCAGCGGCGCGTCGTCGGCGATCAACGCGCCGTCGCGCAGCACCAGCACCCGGTCGGCCAGTCGCAGGGCCACGCCCAGGTCGTGCAAGGTCATGACCACGCCCTGGCCGTGCTCGACCGCGAAGGCGCGCATCAAATCGACGGCGTCCAACTGGTGGCCGGGGTCCAGTCCGGCCAGCGGCTCGTCGGCCAGCAGCCACGACGGCTCACCGGCCAGCACGCGAGCCAGCAGGGCGCGGGCCCGCTCGCCTCCGGACAGGGTGGTGACGTCGCGATGCGCCAGACCCGTCATGCGGGTGCGGACCAGGGCGGCCTGGACGGCGGCGTGGTCGGCGTCGCTGAGGCCGCGGGCGCCGCTGTGCGGGGTGCGCCCCAGACCGACCAGGGTCTCGACGTCCACCGCCCAGGCCACCTCCGGCGTCTGGGGCAGGAAGCCGATGCGGCGGGCGCGCTCGCGATGCGCCAGGGTCAGGATCGGCTCGACGCCCAGCGACGCCCGCCCCGCGTCGGGGCGGCGCAGTCCGGCCAGGCAAGCCAGCAGGGTCGACTTGCCCGCGCCGTTGGGACCGACAATGGCGGTCACCTCGCCGAGACGGAACCGCGCGGAGACCCCGGCCAGCACGGTCTGGCCGCCCAGGACGACGGTCAGGTTTTCGGCGACGAGATCGTTCATGCCAGTCTCCTTCGGGCCAGCCTCCTTCACGCGAGCCTCCTGCGCATCGAGATCAGCAGGGCCAGGAAGAACGGCCCGCCCACGGCGGCCATGGCCACGCCCAGGCGGACCTCGGCGGCCGAGGGCGTCAGCCGCACCAGGATGTCGGCCGCCAGCACCAGGGCCGCCCCGGCCACGGCGCTGGGGGCCAGCAGGGCGCCCGGTTGGTGGCCGACCAGCGGCCGCATCATGTGCGGCACGATCAGGCCGACGAAACCGATCATGCCGGTCACCGCCACGCTGGCGCCCGAGGCCAGGCCGACGCCGACGGCCAGGAGCACCCGGGTCAGGTTCAGGTCGATCCCCAGCGCCTTGGCCCCGGTCTCGCCCAGGGTCAGGGCGTTCAGCGCCCGGCCCAGCATCAGCATCAGGCCGGAACCGACGACAATGAACGGCAGGGCGCGCCAGACGTCGTCGGCGCTGCGGTCGGCCAGCGAGCCCAGCAGCCAGTTGATGATCTCCTGCGCCGCCCAGGGGCTGGGCGCCAGGCTGAGCGCCAGGGCGACGCCGGCGCTGGCCACGGTGTTGAGGATCACCCCGGCCAGGATGAAGGTGATGGTCCCGCCGGTTCCACCGGCCAGGACCAGCATGACGGCCACCCCAATCACCGCACCGACCATAGCCGCCGCGAACAGGAGCCACGGCGTGCTGAGGCCGAGGCTCAGATACATGGTCATCACCGCGCCCAGGGCGGCCATGGACGACACGCCCAGCACCCCAGGGTCGGCCAGCGGGTTGCGGGTGTAACCTTGCATGACCGCGCCCGACAGGCCCAGGGCCGCGCCGATCGCGATCGCCAGGATCGTCCTGGGCAGCCGCAGTTCAAAGATGATCGCCCAGCGGGGGTCGGCGGTCTGCGACCAAGCGCTCCACGGGACCCAGACGCGGCCGGCCATCAGCGACAGGCCGCTCAGGAGCAGCACGAGCAGGCACAGGCCGCCCAGCAACAGAAGGCGCTTGGTCATGCGGCGGCTCCCAGGAATTGTCGGCGGGCGGTCGCCAGGACGGCGGCGGTGTCCATCAGTCCCGGCCCGCCGCAATAGAGCAGCCGCTCGGGAAACACCGCCCGGGTCATGCGCGGCGAGATCCTGGCCAGGGCGGGGTGGTTGAGGATCTTCTCGGCGAAGGTCGGGGCGTTGGGCGCGGCCTGGCCGGCCAGCAGCACCTCGGGCGGATCGTCCAGAAGGCGTTCCAGCGAGACATTGCCCCACTTCTTCAGGCCATAGCGCTGGGCGACGTTCACGAAGCCGGCGCGGCGCATCATCTCGTCGACCAGGGTGCCGTGGCCGGCCGCGAAGCCGTTGGGCTGGAAGACCAGGGCCGTGATCGGGCGCGTACCGGGACGCGGCGCGCCCTTGGCCATCGCCGCCTCGATCCGGGCGATCAGCGCCTCGCCGCGCTCAGGATGGCCGGCGGCTTCGGCGATGCGTCGGATCTGTTCCTGGTTCTCGAGCCAGCTGTTGGGCACCTTGAACAGCTCGGTGCGGATGCCGAGCTTCTTTAGCGCCGCGCGGGTGGCGGGCGAGGAGTGGGCGGCGGTCAGCACCACGTCGGGCCGCAGGGCGATCACCTCCTCGGCGCTCTCGTAGGTCATCGGATAGGTCAGGGCGATCTTGGCGATGCTCGATTGCTGCGGATCGCGGGCGTAGTGGCTGAGCGCCACGATCTGCGAGCGGTCGGCCACGTGGACCAGCACCGCGTCCAGGCACGGGTTCAGCGAGATCACGCGGGGCAGGGCGCGGGCGCTCGCGCCGCCGCCCGCAAGGCTTGCGGCCAGGCCTGTCCCGACCGCCGCGCGCCGGGTGAGGACGGTCAAAACTCGACCCCGCGCTGGGCCTTGAAGCCCTGTTCGAACGGATGCTTCACCAAGGTCATCTCGGTGACCAGGTCGGCGATCTCCAGAAGTTGCGGCTTGGCGTTGCGGCCAGTCAGGCAGACGTGCTTGTCGTTGGGGCGCGCCCGGAGCACCGCCACCACCTCGTCGATGTCGAGATAGTCGTAGCGCAGGGCGATGTTGATCTCGTCCAGCAGCACGAAGTCCAGCTTGGGATCGGCGATCATCTCCTGCGACACCAGCCAGGCGGCCTGGGCGGCGGCCACGTCGCGCTCGCGGTCCTGGGTGTCCCAGGTGAAGCCCTCGCCCATCACTTCGTAGCGGACCTGGTCGGGGAACTTCTTGAAGAACAGGCGCTCCCCGGTCTTCCACTTGCCCTTGATATATTGGACGACGCCGACCTTCAGGCCCCAGCCCAGGTGGCGGGCCACCATGCCGAAGCCGGCCGAGGACTTGCCCTTGCCGTCGCCCGTGTGGACCAGCAGAAGGCCCTTCTCGAGGGTCTTGGTCTCCATCATCGCGTCGCGCTCGGCCTTGAGGGCCTTCATGGCTTCGGCGTGCTTGGCGTTGCGGTCTTGGGCGTTGAGGTCGTCGCTCATCAGAGGCTCTCCAGGGCGTCGGCGAGGCGGAGCCAATCCGCTTGTGGGCCGGGCAGGCCAAAGCGGATCAGCGTCTCGTCCCAGGGGAAGGGGCGGGTGAGGATCCCGGCCTGGGCCAGGACCTCGAAACGGCGCGGCGCGTCGGCGGCGCGCGTCAGGCGAAACAGCGTCGTGCCGCCGGCGATCTCGAAACCCGCCCGGCGCAGCAGGCCGTCCAGTTGCACGGTGTCCTCGATCAGCCGCAGGCGGGTCTGCGTCGCCCAGGCCGGATCGGCATAGGCCGCCAGGCCGACGGCGATCGCCGGGCCGGAGACGAGCCAGTCGCCCAGCGCCTGGCGGACACGCGCGGCCAGGGCCGGCTCGACGACCAGGAAGCCCAGGCGCGCGCCGGCCAGGCCGTAGAACTTGCCGAAAGAGCGCAGCACCATCAGCCGCTCGTGACCCGAAGCGCCGGCCAGAGGGGCGACCGACATGGCCGGATCGAGGTCGACATAGGCCTCGTCGACCAGCAGCGGTCCCTCGGTCAGGTCGATGACCTGATCGGGCGACAGGGCGCGGCCGCTGGGATTGTTCGGATTGACCAGCACCCGCAGGTCGGCGACAGGGTCGCCCGGATCGACGATCTCGGCCCCGGCGGCCAGCCAGGCGCCGGCATGGCCGCCATAGGTCCGGGCCGAGATCGCGATCCGCCGGGCCGAAAGCAGGCGCGGCAGGAGGCGGATCAGCGC
>NZ_JBFTZS010000367.1:0-4727 GCF_056406675.1 Caulobacter sp. P1_B12_2
GTCCAGGTCGTCGCCCGCGACCCCGGCAGCGAGGCCCTGCGCATGAAGCGCCTGTCCGCCGAGAGCAGCGACATCCTGCTGGGCGACGACCTGCGCAGCCTGGCCGATCCGGGCCTCGGCAGCGCCATGCAGCTGCTGCCCGGCGTGGCCGTCACCAACGACGGCGGCGAAGGCCGGCAGGTCAGCGTGCGCGGGGTCGGCAGCGAGTTCACCCGTGTGCGCATCAACGGCATGGAAACCCTGGCGACGTTCGGCGGCTCGAACGCCGGCGGCGGCACCAATCGCGGCCGGGCCTTCGACTTCAACGTCTTCGCCGCCGACCTCTTCAACCAGATCCGCGTGCAGAAGACCCCGTCGGCCGATATCGACGAAGGCTCGTTGGGCGCCACGGTCGACCTGCAGACCCGCTCGCCGCTGGACGGCCCGCGCTCCAGGGTCCAGCTGACGGTCGAGGGCGCCTATAATTTCGGGAGCGACAAGGCCGTCCCCCGGGTCTCGGCGATCCTGTCGCGCAGCACGCAGGACGACCGGTTCGGGGTGTTGATCTCCGGAGCCTACGCGAAACGGGTGGTCGAGGACGTCGGCACCAACGCCGGGCAGTGGCAGGACGGCGACACGGTCTATCCCGGCTTTGGCGCGACCGCCCCCGGCGCGCCGGACCTGGCCCTGCTGAACGCCGCCCTGCATCCCCGCATCCCCCGGCTGGAAGCCTTCCGCATCGAGCAGGAGCGCCTGGGCCTGACCGGCAGCCTGCAATGGCGGCCGTCCGACCGCACCCAGGTGGCCCTGGACGTTCTCTATTCCGAACTGTCCTCGGAGCGACGCGAAGACCTGCTGGAGAGCTTCACCTTTCGCACGGCCGGGGCCTGCCAGGCGCCGCTCAATCCCAATTGCGGCCTGGCCGCGGTGCGGGTGCGGGACGCCACCATCGTCACCCCCAGGCCGGGCCTGCCGGTGCTGATCGCGGGAACGTTCGACAATGTCGACGTCCGCGCCGAGTCGCGATTCGACCAGCTGAAGACCATCTTCCGCCAGACCACCCTGTCGGTCAGCCACCGCCTGTCGGACCAACTGACGCTGAAGGCCGTGGCCGGCTACAGCCGGTCCGATTTCGGCAATCCGACGCAGGCCACGGTCCAGCTGGATCAGTACGACGTCCAGGGCTTCGCCTACGACTTCAGCGACCATCGGCGGCCGTTGATCGACTTCGGCTCGACCGATCTGGCCAGCCCGGCGAACTGGTCGTTGGCCGAACTGCGGTCCGAACCGAACTGGGTAGACAACAGCTTCAAGACCGCCGGCCTCGACCTGGAATGGACACCCTCGACCAGCCTGACCTTGCGCGGCGGACTGCAGCACAAGGTCTACCGCACCGATGCGGTCGCCATGGCGCGGTCGGACGGCACGATCGCCAACCTCAACGCCGACATCCCGTCCGCCCTCGCCGCGATCCCGGCGTCGGCCTATCTGCGACAGGCCTGGTCCACTCGCTTCGCCGCCGCGGCCGGCACGCCTGAAGCCTGGTTGGCGCCCGATGTCGCCAAGGCCTTCGCCCTGTTCCGAGACGCCTGCTGGTCCAATGACTGCAGGACTCTGGAGCTGGGTCCCGAACCGCTTCTGGGCCTCAACTACGCGGTCGAGGAGCATGACAGCTCCGGCTATCTGCAGGGGGCCTTCTCCGTGCCGGCCGTCCTGTCGCTGCGCGGCGACTTCGGCCTGCGCTACGCCCACACCCGTCAGACCTCTCACGGCTTCAGCATTGATGCGAACGCGCCGAACTTCGTGGCCCCGATCTCGGCGACGCGCGACTATGACGACCTGCTCCCGTCGTTCAACCTGGCCGTCGAGCCGCGCGACGACCTGCTGCTGCGGTTCGCCGCCGCCAGGGTGATGTCCCGGCCGGACCTGCGCAGCCTGCGTCCCGGGATCAACGTCTCGACGGGCGGCTTGCGGTCGGTGTCTTCCGGCAACCCGTTCCTGCGCCCCGCGCGGGCCGACACCCTGGACGTCGCGGTGGAATGGTACTTCGCCCCCGGAGCGGTCGTCTCGGCCGCCTTCTTCCACAAGACCCTGCATTCCGCCGTCCAGGTCACCTCCACCGCGCCGACGGTGTTCTCGGACAATCCGTTCGGGCTGCCCGACAGCGTGGCGTCGACCGCGTGCGGCCGCCTGCCGGGCTGCGCGCCGGAGCTGCCGATCTGGCAGTTCCTGACCCGCACCGATCGCGGCGGCGGACATCTGGACGGGCTGGAGCTGGCGCTTCAGGCCCCGCTCGACCTGGCCACGCCAGCCTTGCGCGGCTGGAGTCTCCGGGCCGGCGTGACCTACACCCGCTCGCGCATGCGCTTCTGGAGCCTCGACGGCGCGCCGTTCATCGCCCACGACAGCCTGGGCTCGCCGCGCGTCGTGGGTACGGTGACGGCCGCCTATCGCCGCAACGGCCTGGACCTGCGCGGGACCCTGTCGCATCGCGGCCGCTACCTGACCGCCGTCCCCGCCCCGACCGGCGCCGACGTGGACGGCGTCAACGCCTACACCAGCCTGGATCTCTCAGCCCGCTATCGGATCGCGCCGCGATGGTGGGCGACGGCAGCGGCCGGCAACCTGCTGAACACGGCTCAGCGCCAGTTCTCCGACACCAGCGACCTGGCCAACTACCAACACCACACCGGCCGAGAGTTCCGCATGGGACTGGAGATGCGGTTCTAGGCCGGTTCGGCGGGCCCCATCGACTGGCGCTGGATCAGGCTCAMGGCGATCGGCTCGTGCGGCTGAACCCCGTGCGGATTGTCGATCATGGCCAGCAGGCTCTCGGTCGCCAGCCGGGCCATCTCGGTCAGCGGCCGGCGGATGGTCGTCAGGGCCGGGGTGATCATCGCGGCTAGGTCGCTGTCGTCGAACCCGGCCACCGACAGCTGGCCAGGCACGTGAATGTCGCGCTCGCGGGCCGCCTTGAGCACCGCCGCGGCCATGATGTCGTTGCAGGCGAAGATCGCGGTCGGCGGCGGGTCTAGGGACAGCAGAGCCTCTGCGGCGGCCAGGCCGCTCTCGAAGCCGTAGTCGCCCCTCTGGAGGTAGGCCGGCGGCATGGGCCCCGGCAGCGCGGCCAGGAAGCCGGCCTTGCGCTCCTGGGCTGAACGGAAGTGCGGCGGGCCTTCGATCAGGGCGATCCGACGGTGTCCCAGCTCGACCAGGCGCCGGCCCAGCTCGAACGTCGCCCCGCGCTCGTCGCTGACCAGCATGCAGGGATATTCCGGCAGCGACACCGAGGCGATGCCCACCGACGGCACGCCCAGCTGGGTCAGGCGCGCGGGGATGGCCGCGATCTCGGAGGTCGGCGGCAGGACGATCAACCCGTCCACCCGCGAGCGGCGCACGAAGCTCTCGACGTCGGCGGCCACCTCGGGGTCGCCGAACCGCACCGGGTGGACGACCAGTTCGTAGCCGTGCTTCGAGCAGGCCTCGACGATGCCGCGCTGCAGGGCGCTGATCACGTGGGCGTTGGGATCGTCCTGCACCACCGCGATCAGGAACGAGCGCCCCGAGGCCAGGGCCCGGGCGCGGATGCTGGGGCTGTAGCCCAGCCGCGCGATGGTCTCCAGGACGGTCTTTCGGGTCTCGTCGCCGACGTTGGGCGCCTTGTTGAGCACCCGCGACACCGTGCGAATCGAAACGCCCGCCGCCAGGGCCACATCGTCGATCGTCACCGACAGCGCCGCGCCGAGTTCGCCTTGAGCCACCGAAACCCTCCCGTTTCCCACGATATGGCATAGCGCGCCTGTGACAGCGTTGCCAGCGCTAGCATCAGCTGTGCCAGCGCTGGCAAATAGAATGCTACCGGTACCAAAAACATTTGACACCCCTGGTCGCCGAATGTTTCCTGCCAGCAACGGACCTGCGGAAGACAGGTTTTCAAGAGGGGACGCGCGGGATGAGACTGGATCGAAGAGGCCTCGTGCTCGCGGGTCTGACGGGCGCATCGGCGCTGTCCGCCGGCGTCGCCAACGCTCAGCCCAAGCCCACCGACCCGACCGCCCACTGGTTCAATGTCCGCGACTTCGGCGCCGTCGGCGACGGCGCGGCCATCGACTCCCCCGCCATCAACAAGGCCATCGACGCCGCCGCGTCGCACGGCGGCGGGGTAGTGCATTTCCCGCCCGGAACCTACGCCTGCTACACCCTGCGCCTGAAGAGCAAGGTCACCCTGCACCTGGGCGAAGGCGCGGTCGTTCTGGCCGCCGCCCCCACCGGCGTGGCGCCGAACGGCTATGACGATCCGGGCGCCGGGGCCGGCAACGCCTTCCAGGACTACGGTCACAGCCACTGGACCAACAGCCTGATCTTCGGCGAGGGCCTGCACGATATCGCCATCGTCGGGACCGGCCTGATCTGGGGCAAGGGCCTGACGCGCGGCCATCGCTTCCCCGACGATCCGCCGGACGTCAGCGGGCCTGGCGTCGGCGACAAGGCCATCGCCCTGAAGAACTGCCGCAACGTGCTGCTGCGCGACTTCAAGATCCTGCAAGGCGGCTGGTTCGCCCTGCTGGCGACCGGCGTCGATAACATGACGATCGATAATCTGATCGTCGACACCAACCGCGACGGCCTGGACATCGACTGCTGCCGCAACGTGCGGGTGACCAACTGCACGATCAACTCGCCATGGGACGACGGCATCTGCCCCAAGAGCTCGTTCGCCCTGGGCTATGCGCGGCCGACTGAGAACC
>NZ_JBFTZS010000368.1:0-4721 GCF_056406675.1 Caulobacter sp. P1_B12_2
CCCGACATCCTGTCGGTGGCCCTGGAGGCCGGCTACGGCTCGCACGAGGCATTCACCCGCGCGTTCCGCGACCAGTTCGGGATCACTCCCGAGCAGGTTCGGGCGGCGCGCGATCTGGACCCTCTCAAGCTCGTGGAGCCCATCGTGCTGGACGCAAGCCTTCGAACCTACCTTTCCCCGCCGCGCCTTGAACAGGGACGCGCCCTGCTGATCGCCGGCCTCTCCGGCCGCTACGGCTGCGAGGGCCCCGGCGGCATCCCCGCCCAGTGGCAGCGCTTCGGCGAGCACATCGGCCATATCTCCGGCGAGATCGGAAACGTCGCCTACGGCATCGTGCTGAACGGCGACGACCTGGGCAATTTCGACTATGTCAGCGGCGTCGAGGTGGCCGACTTCTCCGACCTGCCCGAGGGCTTCGCCTCGGCGCGGATCCCGCCCCACCTCTATGCGGTGTTCCACCACGCCGAGCACGTCTCGACGATCCGCCGGACCATGCACACGATCTACACCCAGTGGCTGCCGGCCTCGGACTACGAGCCCGCCGACGCGCCGTTCTTCGAGCGCTATGGTCCGGAGTTCGATCCGCGGACGGGTGACGGCGGGTTGGAGGCGTGGATTCCGGTGAAGGCGAAGGGCTAGCGCAAAACTCGCTGTCATCCCGGACAAGCGCGCAGCGCGCCGATCCGGGACCGACGCGTGGACTCAGAGCTTCCGGCGGTCCCGGATCTGCGCTTCGCTTGTCCGGGATGACAAACGTTTAGTGGCCAGGCTTACCCCCGAACCCGAGCCGGGTTGCCCACCACCGTCGCGCTTTTGGGCACGTCGCGGGTGACCACGCTGCCGGCCCCGATGATGGCGTCGTCGCCGATAGTCACGCCCGGCAGGATGATCGCGCCGCCGCCGATCCACACGTTCTCGCCGATCACCACGGGCTGCGAATACTCGATGCCGGTGCGGCGCTCGACCGGGTCGCGCGGATGCTCGGCGGTATAGATCTGGACGTGCGGGCCGATCGTCGTGGCCGCGCCGATGGTCACCTTGGTGACATCCAGGATCACGCAGTTGAAATTGAGGAACGCGCCCTCGCCGATCGCGATGTTGTAGCCGTAGTCGCAGTGGAACGGCGGTCGGATGCTGACGCGGTCGCCGACCTGGGCCAGCCGTTCGCGCAGCAGGGCGTGGCGCTGCGACGGCGGCAGGTCCAGGGCGTTGTAGCGGCCCATCCAGGCCACCGCCGCCTCGTGGTCGGCCATGATCTCCGGATCGATCGGGCTGTAGAGATCGCCGGCCAGCATGCGCTGCTTCTGGGTGCGGACGTCGGTCACGAGGCGAAAGCTCCTTACTCGCCCCCTCCATGCCAGACGCCGAGCCCGGCGACAAATCCGACGCCGTCGACGCCCCCTAAACCCGCTCCAGCGCCTCGCGCACGACGTCCGGCGCATGGTCGATGACCCGCAGATAGGCCGTCAGGGCCGCATCGGGTCGGGCCTGGCCCAGCTCCAGGGCCGCCAACTGAGACGCCGGAATGCAGAAGGCTCGCGCGAACTCGTCCTGCGACAGGCCGCTGCGCCAGCGCACGCCCTGCACCAACGCCCGGGCCGAACGGGCGTGACCGGGGTCGGCCTGATCGTCGACGTCCAGGTCGGCTGTGATCTGGGATGTGGTCATGCTGACGCTCCTCGCACTTCCCCCCATGCGAGGTGTGTAGGCGCGTTCCGTTGCAGGAATTCGACGCCTTTGCGTCGGGCCGGCGACTCTATCAGGGCTTTTTGGGCGCGGCGGCCATCGCGCGGGCCTTGGCGTCTACGGCCTCGACGCCCTTCAGCGGGTCCCCGGCCGCCTCCAGCATGCCGTTGAACACCTTCAGGTCCTTGGTGCTGATCCTCTGGACGCCCTTGTCCTTGGCCCATTCCAGGCCGATCAGCTGGCCCAGGCGACAGGCCTTGGGCAGCAGGGCCGGCTGCTCGATCGGCCCGCCCTTGGTCAGCAGCTTGCCGACGATGTCGTTCCAGTTGGGCGAGCCGGGAAAGCAGAACGGCAGGTTATCGCAGGCCCCGGTCCAGAACCGCTTGTACCAGCGCAGGTGCTCGTCGGTGTCAAAGCGGATGGCGTCGGTCGGTCGGATCAAGGACCGGCAATCGGCGCGCACGAACTCACCGGCCCGAGCGGCCGGCGCGATTCCGAGCAACACCACGACCGCCAGGGCCGTCCAACCTCTACGCAACGCCAACGAAACTTCCCCGAAACACGACCGAACACGCCCTTTCGAGCGCTTTATCCCAAGCGGGTATCGCGCTGATTAAGAACGATCTTCCGACAAAAATGCGGCGGTCGCCTCGATGGCCTCGACCAGGCTCACCCGCTGGATCGTCACGCCTTCCGGCAGGCTGGAGAACAGCCGCGTCGGGGCGGCGGCGTCCAGCATCACGAACACGCCCTTGTCGTCGGCCCGGCGGATCAGGCGGCCGAAGGCCTGGCTGATCCGCGCGCGAGCGGTGCTGTCATCATAGCCCTTGCCGCCAAAGCGCGCGCGGCGGGCCTTGTGCAGCACATCGGGGCGCGGCCACGGTACGCGGTCGAAGACCAGCAGGCGCAGAGATCTGCCCGGCACGTCGATGCCGTCGCGGATCGCGTCGGTGCCCAGCAGGCAGGCGTCCTCCTCGGCCCGGAAGATATCGACCAGGGCGCCGGCCTCCAGCGGATCGACATGCTGGGCGTAGAGGGCCAGGCCCTGGTCGGCCAGGGGCGCGGCGATCCGCTCGTGCACGGCCTTCAGCCTTCGGATGGCGGTGAACAGGCCCAGCCCGCCGCCGCCGGCCGCCAGGAACAGCTCGCGCATCGCCRCCGACACCTGGCGCGGATCGTCCTTGCCCACATCGGTGACCACGAAGGCCCGGGCGTTCTTCTCGTAGTCGAACGGCGAGACCAGGCGCAGCACCTTGGGCGACTGCGGCAGACGCGCGGCGCCGGTGCGCATCTCGGCCAGGGCGAAGGGGTCTTCCAGGGCCGGGTCGGTCAGGGTGGCGCTGGTCACCAGTACGCCGTGGGCGGGGCTCAGCACGGCGGCGCGCAGCGGCTCGGTCGGGTCCACCCAGTGGCGGCGGCAGGCGGCGTCGACGACACGGCCGTACAGGAAGGTGGCCTCGAACCAGTCGACGAACTCCGGATCGTCCTCGGCGTCCTCGTCGATGGCCTTCAGGATCGAGCGCCAGGCCGGCAGGGTCATGCGGGCCCGGCGGTCCAGGCCGCGCAGCGCCCCCTCGATCCGCGCCCGCTCCGAGGTGGGCAGGGTGTCGGCCTCTTCGTCGAGCACGTCCTCCAGGTGACGGGCCAAGGCCAGCAGCGGGGCCTCGATGCTCGCCAGGGCGCGGGAAGCCTCGCCGGCCCTTTCGCGGACCAGGTCGATAGCCGGGCGGGCGGCGCATTGCAGCCCCTGTTCGGCCGCACCGGGACGGTCGGTGACTCGCGCCCGCAGCTGTTCAATCACCGAGACCAAGTATGTCTCAATAGGCCCGATCGGATTGACCTGGCCGTCGGGCGGCGCGATGCGGCCCGACCAGCCCTCGCCCGGCAGGGCGGCGGCGGCGTGCAAGGCGGCGGCAAGGGCTGCCCGCGCCCCTTCGCGCTCGCCGATGATGTCCAGCAGCCGGGTCTCCAGCCCCCGGCCCCGTCGGCCGCGCCCCTCGGGCCCGCGCAGCCATCGGCGCATCTCAGCGGCCTCGGCTCCGGACAAGGCGGCAGAGAAGGCGCTGTCTGCGGCGTCGAACAGGTGGTGGCCCTCGTCGAACACGATGCGCTTGAGCGAGGTGGTCTCGTTGTCGCCCTTCAGGCCCCGCGCCGCGCGGGCCCCGTCGAAGGCCGCCTGGCTAAGCACCAGGGCGTGGTTGGCGATGACGATGTCGGCCCGCTTTGAGGCGCGCACGGCCTTCTCGATGAAGCAGACGCGATAGTGCTGGCAGCCGGCGTGGATGCACTCGCCCCGCCGGTCGACCAGGTTGGCAGGGCCGGCCTGGACCGAGGGCGCGATGGCGAACAGGGTCGGCAGCCAGGCCGGAAAGTCGCCGCCGGTCATGTCGCCGTCGCGGCTGACACGCGCCCACCGCGCGGCCAGGCCCAGCCCGATCAGGTCGCCATTGCCCAACTGGGCGGTGTTGACCTGCTCCTGGAAGTTCAACAGGCAGAGGTAGTTCTCGCGCCCCTTGCGAACCACCGCCTTGCGGGCCCGGACTAGCGGGTCGGGATAGATCGAATGGCTCTCGCGCTCGATCTGCCGCTGCAGGGCGCGGGTGTAGGTGCTGATCCACACCGCCGGACCGTTCATCTCGGCCCAGATCGAGGCCGGGGCCAGATAGCCCAGGGTCTTGCCGACCCCGGTGCCGGCCTCGGCCAGCATCATCTGCGGCTCGCCTTCTCGCTCGCGCGGGGCGAAGGCGTAGGCGGCCTCACGGGCGAAGGTGTCCTGGGCCTCGCGCACCTCGTCCAGGCCCGAGCGGTGCAGCAGTTCCTTCAAGCGCTCGCTGGCGCGTTCGGGATCGACGGGTCGCGAACCGGGCTCGCCAGGCGGCGCCTGGTCCTCCCACTCCACGGCGCGGGCCCAGACGTCGAGGCCGGAGCTGCGGAACTGGTTGCCGACCGGGGCCGAGCGCAAGGCGCCGACCACCGCCGGTCCCCAGGACCAGCCGGCCCGGGCCAGGGTCTCGGCGATGGCCAAGGCCTCTTCC
>NZ_JBFTZS010000369.1:0-4709 GCF_056406675.1 Caulobacter sp. P1_B12_2
CTTCCCGCCGGCTTCCAGCAGCAGGACCTTGATGTTGGGATCCTCGGTCAGCCGCGCGGCCAGGACGCAGCCGGCCGAGCCGGCGCCGATGATGACGTAGTCGTAGCGCGTGCTGGCCATGGCCCGACGTCGCCTCCCTGGTTTGTTATCGTTGTTAAGGCAGAGAGTGGCGCGGGTTTGAGCGGGGGGCAAGGGGGCGCTGTCCCGTACGCCCGCCCAGACCGGAAAAGTGGACCCCAGCCGGCCGATTGCTGAATTTCCTGCATGAGGGCATGTCGTGAAGTCCCTCTAATCGGATGAGCCGATCTCCCCTAACGTCGCCAGGCGGCGCGCGTCGCAACCACCTGGGCGCTCCGCCGCTTAACATTTGCGGCGCGCTCGGAGACTTGGAGAATGGGATGCCCGATCTTGATGACTGCGCCTTGTCGCGGCGCGACCTGATGGCCGCGGGCGCGGCGGCCGCCACGATTTCCGGCGCGCCGGCGACGGCGCAGGCCGTGGGTTCGGACACGTTCACCGCCAAGGTGGCGTTCGAGGTGAACGGCCAGAAGCACGCCCTCGACCTGGACACGCGAACGACCCTGCTCGACGCCCTGCGCGAACACCTGAAACTGACGGGCACCAAGAAGGGTTGCGACCACGGTCAGTGCGGCGCCTGCACGGTCATCGTCGACGGCCGGCGGATCAATTCGTGCCTGACGCTGGCGGTGATGCACGAGGGCGGCAAGATCACCACGATCGAGGGTCTGGGAACCCCCGGAAAGCTGCATCCGCTGCAGGCGGCCTTCGTCAAGCACGACGGCTACCAGTGCGGCTATTGCACCCCCGGTCAGATCTGTTCGGCCAAGGCGATGCTGGACGAGATCAAGGCCGGCGTGCCCAGCCACGTGACCGCCGATCTCACCGCCGCGCCGCGCGTCACCGCCGCCGAGGTGCGCGAAAGGATGAGCGGCAACATCTGTCGCTGCGGGGCCTATTCGAACATCGTCGAGGCCATCSCCGAAGTCGCGGGCGGCCTGGTGATGGGAGAAGAGGCATGAAGGCGTTCACCTATGAGCGCGCGCGCACGCCGGCCGAAGCCGCCGCGGCCGCCGCCGGCGACCCGACCGCCCGCTTCATCGCCGGCGGCACCAACCTTCTCGATCTGATGAAGCTGGAGATCGAGACGCCTCGCCGGCTGATCGACGTCAACGGCCTGAAGCTCGACAAGGTCGAGGGGACCAAGGATGGGGGACTGCGCATCGGCGCCCTGGTGCGCAACGCCGATCTCGCGTCCGACAAGCGGGTGCGCAAGGACTACGGCGTGCTGTCGCGCGCCTTGCTGGCCGGGGCTTCGGGCCAGCTGCGCAACAAGGCCACCACCGCCGGCAATCTGTTGCAGCGGACGCGCTGCCCCTATTTCTACGACACCAACATGCCCTGCAATAAACGCCGCCCCGGCGCGGGCTGCTCGGCGATCGGCGGCTTCACCCGGTCGCTGGGGGTGCTGGGGACCAGCGAGGCCTGCATCGCCACCCATCCCAGCGACATGGCCGTGGCCCTGCGCATCCTCGACGCCAATGTTGAAACCGTTCGTCCCGACGGCGTGACGCGCGCCATCCCGATCGCCGAATTCCATCGCCTGCCGGGCGCCACGCCGCATCTGGAAACAGCGTTGGCGCCGGGCGAGCTGATCACCGCCGTCACCCTGCCGAGGCCGATCGGCGGCCAGCACGCCTATCACAAGGTCCGCGACCGGGCCTCCTACGCCTTCGCCCTGGTTTCGGTGGCGACGATCATCCACAAGGACGGCTCGGGCCGCGTCGCCCTGGGCGGCGTGGCGCACAAGCCCTGGCGGGTCGAGGCCGCGGAGGCCGCCATGCCGCGGGCCGCGGCCACGGTCAGCGAGGCCCTGCTCGCCGGCGCCAAGACCACCTCCCAGAACGCTTTCAAGCTGACCTTGGTCGAGCGCGCCCTGGGCGCGGCGATGGCTCAGGCCCGAGGCTGATCCGATGAAGTTCGACACCCCCGCCACCACCAATCCGATCGACCAGCTCAAGATCATCGGCAAGCCGACCGACCGCATCGACGGCCCGCTGAAGACCACGGGCACGGCGCCCTACGCCTACGAACGCCACGACTCGCTTCCCGACATCGCCTACGGCTATGTGCTGGGCGCGGCCGTGGCCAAGGGGCGGATCGCCGCGATGGACGTCAGTCGCGCGAAGGCCGCCCCCGGCGTGCTGGCGATCGTCACCGCCCAGAACGCCGGCAAGCTGACCAAGGGCGATTTCAACACCGCCAACCTGCTGGGCGGACCCGAGATCCAGCACTACCACCAGGCCGTCGCCGTGGTGGTCGCGGAGAGCTTCGAGCAGGCCCGCGCCGCCTCCGCCTTGATCAAGGTCGACTACGCCCGCGCCAAGGGAACCTTCGACCTGGCCTCGGCCAAGGACGCGGCGACCAAGCCCGAGAAGGACAATCCCGACACCGCCGTCGGCGACTTCGCCGCCGCCTTCGAGGCCGCGCCGGTCAAGCTGGACGAGACCTACACCACACCCGATCACGCCCACGCCATGATGGAGCCTCACGCGTCGATCGCGGCCTGGAAGGGCGACAAGCTCACCGTCTGGACGTCCAACCAAATGATCGCCTGGGGCGCGGGCGACGTGGCCAAGACGCTGGGCTTGAAGAAGGAAAACGTCCGCCTGGTCTCGCCGTTCATCGGCGGCGGCTTCGGCGGCAAGCTGTTCGTCCGCGCCGACGCGATCCTGGCCGCCCTGGGCGCCAAGGCGGCGGGACGTCCGGTGAAGGTGGCCTTGTCCCGCCCGCTGATGTTCAACAACACCACCCACCGGCCGGCCACCATCCAGCGTATCCGCCTGGGCGCGACCCGGGAGGGCAAGATCACCGCCATCGGTCACGAGAGCTGGTCGGGCGACCTGCCCGGCGGTGGTCTCGAGACGGCCGTCCAGCAGACCCGCCTGCTCTATGCGGGTGAAAACCGCATGACCCGGATGCGCCTGGCCACCCTGGATCTTCCCGAGGGCAACGCCATGCGCGCGCCCGGCGAGGCGCCGGGGTTGATGGCCCTGGAAATCGCCATCGACGAAATGGCCGAGAAGCTGAACCTCGACCCGGTCGCGTTCCGCGTTCTCAACGACACCCAGGTGGATCCGGAAAAGCCGGGCCGACCCTTCTCGCAGCGGCGGCTGGTCGAGTGCCTGCGCACCGGCGCCGACAAGTTCGGCTGGGCCAGGCGAAATCCCCGCCCGGGGCAGGTTCGCGACGGTCGCTGGCTGGTCGGCATGGGCGTCGCGGCGGCCTTCCGCAACAATCTGGTGATGAAGTCCGCCGCCCGCGTGCGACTGGAAAGCTCGGGCCAGATCGTCGTCGAGACCGACATGACCGACATCGGCACCGGCACCTATACGATCATCGCCCAGACCGCGGCCGAGATGATGGGCGTGCCGCTGCATCGGGTTGAGGTCAGGCTGGGCGACTCCGCCTTCCCGGTCTCGGCCGGCTCCGGCGGCCAGTGGGGCGCCAACAGTTCCACGGCCGGCGTCTATGCGGCTTGCATGAAGTTGCGCGAGACGGTGGCGACCAAGCTGGGCCTCGATCCCGCCACGGCCGAATTCTCCGATGGCCGGGTGAAGGTCGGCAACCAGAGCCTGCCGCTGTCTCAGGCGGCGGCCGGCGGCCCCGTGGTCGCCGAGGATTTCATGGAATACGGCGACCTGGCCAAGACCCACCAGCAGTCGACCTTCGGCGGGCACTTCGTCGAGGTCGGCGTCGACTCCTTTACGGCCGAGATCCGGGTGCGCCGGATGCTGGCGGTCTGCGCCGCCGGCCGGATCCTCAACCCGAAGTCGGCCCGCAGTCAGGTCATCGGGGCCATGACCATGGGGGCGGGCGCGGCGTTGATGGAGGAACTGGTGGTCGACAAGCGCATYGGCTTCTTCGTCAATCACGACTTGGCCGGCTACGAGGTTCCCGTCCACGCCGACATCCCGCACCAGGAGGTGATCTTCCTGGACGAGACCGATCCGATGTCGTCGCCCATGAAGGCCAAGGGCGTCGGGGAGCTGGGAATCTGCGGCGTCGCCGCCGCCGTGGCGAACGCGATCCACAACGCGACCGGCGTTCGCGTGCGCGACTATCCCGTCACGCTCGACAAGTTGCTCGACAAGCTTCCCGAGATCGCTTGAGCGGCAAAAGCCGGTAACAGCCGATGCGCTCAGGCCGCGCCGGCCGACGCTTGGCTTTCCGCTTGCCTTTCAATCCCCAAGGCGCGCGAAACGGCCGCCACCAGCTCCTCCCGCCGGATCGGCTTGGCCACGTGGTCGTCCATTCCGGCCGCGCGGCAGCGGGCGATCTGTTCCGGCAGGACGTCGGCGGTGAGGGCGACGATGGGGACGGCGGCTTGCGGGCCGGGCAGGGCGCGGATGGCGCGGGCGGCGGCCAGGCCGTCCATGCCGGGCATGTGGACGTCCATCAGGATCAGGTCGAAGCCGCCGAGGCGGGCGGCCTCCACGGCCTGTGCGCCGTCCTCGGCGGTGGCGACGTCGCATCCGGCCAGGGTCAGCAGGGCGTGGCCCAGTTCGCGGTTCATCGGGTGGTCGTCGACCAGCAGCACGCGGGCCGGACGGGCCGGCTCGAGTTCGGCGGGGGCGGAGGGTTCGGCCGCGGCCGGGGCGAGGACCTCGGCCGACACCGCGACCCAGAAC
>NZ_JBFTZS010000370.1:0-4700 GCF_056406675.1 Caulobacter sp. P1_B12_2
CGGTGCACCCTGCCCTCGGTGCACCCTGCCCTCTCCGCGCCGGACGGCGGTCAGGGTGAAGGGCAGGCCGGCCTGGCGCTCATGCACGCGAGCCCGGCCGTGGGCGGGCTCGGCGGCCAGGCGGTCGTCCAGGTCGATGGCGAACTCCACGCTGCCCGGCGCCACGCCGCGCGGGAACGCGGCCCGCAGCAGGGCCGGCCGGGCCGYGCCGCTGGCCATCGAGCCCGGCCCGGTCAGGCTGAGCTGCATCTTGCGTCGGCCGGGCGCCAGCAGGGCGTCGACGAACAGCAGGGCCGCGACAAGCGCGATCCAGGCCGGTCCCACCAGCCACAGCCGCGCCGAGACGAGCGCCGCCGCCAGGGCCAGGGGCGCGCCCAGGACCATCAGGAAGATCGTTCTCGCCGTGGGATAGATCCGCAAGGTCTTGGCCTAGGCTTGGAGGATCATCGCGGCGCCTCGACCTGGTCGACCAGGCCACGCACCACGTCGTCGACCTTGCGGCCCTCGATCTCGGCGGCGGGCGACAGGATCACCCGGTGACGCAGGGCCGGCAGCGCCAGGGCCTTGACGTCGTCGGGGATCACGTAGTCCCGGCCTTCGAGGGCGGCGCGGGCGCGAGAGGCGACGGCCAGCATGGCCGCGCAGCGCGGCGAGGCCCCGCCCGACAGCTCACCGGTGTCGCGGGTCGCCCGCACCACGCCGACGATGTAGCGGACGATGTCGTCGGTCAGCCGCACGGTCGCCACCGCCGCGACGGCTTGGGCGATCGTCGCGCTGTCGCCGGCTGCCTCGACGCCGAAGCCCTCGGGCGAGGGCTGGCCGGTGCGGCTGCCGTGGGTGGCGACGATCGCCGTCTCCTCGGCCAGGCTGGGATAGGCCAGCACGTGCTTGAACAGGAAGCGGTCCAGCTGGGCCTCGGGCAGCGGATAGGTGCCCTGCTGCTCCAGCGGGTTCTGGGTGGCCACCACCATGAAGCGGTCGCTCAGCGGGTGACGCTCGCCGTCCAGGGTGACGTTGCGCTCCTGCATGGCTTCCAGCAGCGCGGCCTGGGTCTTGGGCGGGGTGCGGTTGATCTCGTCGGCCAGCAGCAGCTCGCAGAAGATCGGCCCCTTAACCAGGGTGAAGGCGCTGGTCTGGAAGTTGAACAGGTTGGCGCCCAGGATGTCGCCGGGCATCAGGTCCGGCGTGAACTGGATGCGGCCGAACTGCAGGTTCACCGCCTGGGCGAAGCACTGGGCCAGGAAGGTCTTGGCCGTGCCGGGCGGACCTTCCAGCAGCACGTGGCCGCCGGCGAACAGGGCCGTCAGCATCAGGTCGATGGTGTCGTTCTGGCCGACCACGGCCTTGGCGGTCTGCTCACGGATCCTGCCGGCGAGCGCCTGCACCTCAGCGACGTTCACGAGTCATCTCCAGTCTCCACTGATGCCATCTTGCGGCGACCTTCATCAGGTCGCCCAACGAACGGACCGTTCGGGTGTCCTCGTCCAGGCGCGAGGCGCTGTCGGCGGCGCCGAAGCGTTCGCCCTGGCGGTCCAGGAAATCGGTCAGGGCCTGGCCCTCGAGCCTCGAGCCCCTGGCCCGCAGGCCGCCCAGGGCGCGGACGGCGGCGGCGCGCTGCAGCTCGGCGTAGCGCGGGGCCAGGGCCGGCTCGCGCTTGGCCATGCGGATCAGGCCGGCGGAATTGTCGATCAGGGCGTCCTTGCCCAGGGCCAGGGCCCGTTCGCCGCGCCGCACCGCCCGGAACCGCGCGGCGGCGTGCAGGCCCATCAGCAGGGCCGCGGCCACCAGGCACAGGGTCGCTCCGACGAACGGCGCCTCGAAGGCCAGCTTCAGCACGCTGCGCGAACGGGCGAAGCCGTTCAGCGTCACGTCGAAGGCGATCGCGCCGCCCTCCTCGTCATGGTCGATCGCGTCGTCGCGCAGCAGCCGCAGCACGCCCACGCCCGCCTTGGCGGTGCGGACGTCCTTCAGCCCCATGGTGTTCAGCAGATCGGGATCGGCCAGGAAATAGGTCTCGGTCGGCATGCGCCGGGCCAGGACGATCCGCCCCTTGGCGTCGGTCAGCACCGGCGCCAGGCCGGGACCGGACAGGGTCTGCAGGTTCCTGATCGGGCCGGTCTCGAACGTCATGCCCTCGGCCGGACCGCCCGGCGCGCCGGTCAGTCTCTGCGGCGCAGCACCCGGATCGATCGCGGCGGCGGACTTGGGCAAGCCGACCGCCTTGAGCAGGCCGGTCAGGCCCTTGGGCCCCACGGGCTTCAGGTCGCCCACCCAGCCCGGGTGGCGCGGATCCAGCCCGCCCCGCCACTTGGGCAGCACCACCAGGGTGCGCGACGACAGCTGGGCCGCCTTGACGTAGGCGTCGCGGGAAACGCTGGCGTCCGGCGTGAAGATGACCAGGGCCGGCTCTTCGCGGCTGAGATCGCGACGGCTGACGATCACCGGCTCGTCCAACCCGCGCAGCAGGCGGACCATGCCGCCGTAACCGATCGCCGACTTCGACAGGGCGTGGGCCTGGCCGTTGTCGCCGGACTGCAGGTCCGGCGCATAGGTCGACAGCACCACGAAGGCCGAGAAGGCGAACACCCCGGCGACGATCATGCCCAGCACGACCTTGGGCGAGAACAGCCCCTTGTCGCCGTCGGCCGCGATCTCCGACGTCGTCGCGGCCATCGTCGTGGTTTGCGCGTCGCTCATCGCCAGGCCTCGGTGAAGGCGAAGCCCTCGTAGGCCTTGCGGCAGGCCGAGAACTCTTCGGCGCCGACCGAGCGGCCGCCGAAGAAGCTGCGCTCCACCACCCGGGCGATCTCGCTGAAGGTGCGGCGCACGCGCTCGGGCACGCCGTCCAACTGAGCGATGTCGCGACTGGTCAGGGCGGGCCGGATCAGGTCCGGGCGCTTGGTCTCGATGTCCTCGATGCTGCGGAACAGGATCAGGTGCACCGCCTCGGCGAATCGGCCGGCGGCGGCCAGCCGGTCGGCGTCCTCCAGCAGGGTGCGGGCCTTGGCGGCGCTCGGACGCCAGACCTCGTCGCCCAGAACGGGGCCCTTGTTCGCCTTGAAGGATGGCCAGCGGGTGGCGATCAGCTCGCGGCACACGAAATACAGGATGATCGCCGCGCCCAGGATCAGGCCGCCCCAGAACACGTAGGTCAGGAAGGGCGCGGCGGCCCCCAGCAGCTTGCCGATGGCCAGCAGCCAGCCGGGAACGTCGGGCGCCTTGGGCGCGACGGAGGGCTCGAACTGCAGATCCTTGGCGCTTCGCAGCGCGGCGTGAGCGCGCGCGAAGGCGTCAGACGCGCCGTCGAAACCCGGCGACGCCGCGTTACGATCCACCCCAGCCCCCGCCGTCAAACGCCCACTCCCGAATGCCCCGGCGATACAGCTAGACGATTCAACTTTCGGTGTCGCCTTGAAGTCGATCCCGACGCGCTTGGCTTCGAGCGCCGCTCTCCCGCGCCGTCCTGACCCGGAGAATCGATTCGACCGGTCACACTCCGCTCCAAAGCCTCCCAGGTCGCCGGATCGGACCCGCGCCAACTGGCTCGCGCGAACGCCGACCAACGGCCCATGTCGCCGAAGCGGTTATTTTCATCAATCATTTCAAGGAGAAATGGTAGGCCGGGTGGGGTTCGAACCCACGACCATTCGATTAAAAGTCGAATGCTCTACCACTGAGCTACCGGCCCGCATCGACACGGCGGGCGGCCGGTGGAAGCGGCGCGGACCATAGTCGGGGGGCGCTCGGCTCGCAAGCGCGCTTTCGCACGAGAGGGAGATGACGAACGCGCCTTAGTGGCGTTAGGCTGGCGACATGCGCAGTCTCGTGCTTATCACCATCGTCGTTCCTCTGCTGGCCGCCTGTGCGTCCCAGTCGGAGCCCCCGCCGCAAAAGATCCAGACGACGTCGGACGCCAACAAGGACGGCATCTCGGGCGCGGCCCAGGCGCCCCTGCGCGACATGAACCTGGTGCGCACCAAGATCCCGCCGGCCTTGCTGGAAGCGATCGCCGATCCCTATGCTCGTCCGCCCGGCAAGAAGATCACCTGCGAGACCCTGATCATGCTGGTCGCGCCGCTGGACCTGGCGCTGGGTGAGGACGTCGACCGCCGGCCGCCGGAAGGCAACGAGGACCTGATGGACCGCGGCAAGCGGATGGCCGCCTCGTCGGCCTTCGGCGCGATGGCCAGCGCCGCCCAGGACCTGATTCCGATGCGCGGCTGGGTTCGCAAACTGAGCGGGGCCGAGAAGCACGACTCGTTGGTGCAGCACGCCGTCGCCTCCGGCGCGATCCGCCGGGCCTATCTGAAAGGTCTGGGCGAGGCAAAAGGCTGCAATCCGCCGGCCACACCCCAGCACTTGGCCACGCCGGCCGCGGCGATCGTCGAAAAGCGCTTTCCCTGGATGAAGGACGCGCCCGTGGCGGAGGCGCCGGTGGTCGACACGGCCGCGGCCGATGCGCCGGCGGTGGATGCGCCGCCCGCCCAACCGGCCCCCGCGCCCGCCAAGAAGAAGAAAAAGCCGATCTACAAGATCTGGTAGCTGGGACGAGTTGCACCTGAATGTCCGGTTTCCGCCACGGGGCGAAGGGCGGCTTGCGACCCGTTGAAGACATCCGAGATCCCTCTCTCTTAGAGAGAGGGAGGGGCCCGCCGCGAAGCGGTGGGAGGGTGAGAGGTTTCACCCTCTCCGGATGAAGC
>NZ_JBFTZS010000371.1:0-4649 GCF_056406675.1 Caulobacter sp. P1_B12_2
GGCCGGCCAGGGCCGCCAGACCGGCGACCGGACGTCCCGCCCCGAGCGCCGCTCCGGCCAAAGCGCCGCTGGCGGCCCGCGCGGCGACGGCGGCCGGCTGGGTGCGCGACGGGGTGGCGGGCAGCTTGTCGATCACCAGCTCGCTCATCGCCATCGGGGTGGTGACCGCCACCGCCCAGGGCGAGGCCAGGAAGGCCAGTTTCGAGCCCTTCAGGTCGATCCAGCCCAGCCGCGCGGCCCAGGTCACGGCGGTGATCGGGGCGCTGGTCCGGGGACCGGCCGTGGCGCCCAGCAGGAAGGCCAGGCCGATGGTCCGCCAGTCGTCGGGCGCGCGGTCCAGCGCCACGTGACGGGCCGGGCTCTTGCGGAAGGGCAGGGTGGCGACCCCGTCGCGCACCAGCAGGAAGAACCGTCGGAACAGCTTGCGCGCGCCCTCGGTGACGACGCCGAACACCAGGTGCGAGGCGTAGGAATAGGGATGCGAGGTCAGCGGCGCCTTGGTCGGCCCGGCACCCAGACCCGTCGCCGGCACCACGGTCTCGTCCAGCACGGTCGCCGCCGTGATCCCGAACACCGCGCCGTGGCCGGCCGTGACCTTGGGCTGGCGCTCGGCCGCCAGGCCGTAGAGCCCGCCGACCAGTGACCCGATGATGTAGTGCACCGCCTCGCCCGCCGCCGGGCGGCGGCTCTTGGGGACGGCCTTGCCGGTGACCAGGCGGGAGACCCGATCGGCGGCCTTCTCGGTCGATGGCGTGCCGGTTCCGCCCAGGCCCGGCTTGATCGCCTCGCCCACCCAGGTCTGGAACCGGGTCATGGCCCAGGCGGCGACCAGGCCGGCGGCGAGGCCGGACGCCAGGCCGACCAGAGGAGCGGGCGCGTCGTCGGTCTGGGCGGATTGGGGCACGGCGTGATCCTTGGCTGCCCTCGCTGAACCTTCGGCCGCCGCCTCGGTTCCTCCCGCGCCGCTCGGGAAGCCGCGTCGGCTAGAGCGTCGCCAGATGGGCGTGCAGGATCGCGACGTCGTCGCGCAGGCCCTCGAGGGATTGCGCCTTGGCGACGACGGGATCCTCGACCTGGAGTTCGCCCTTCAGAAGCTCGTCGAGCTCGACATAGGCGCCGTAGACATATTCCAGACCCAGCTCCTGTTCGGCGAAGGTCTCGTCCGGGCGGTCGGTCCGGCGGCGCGGATGGGTCACCAGGCGATGCGGGGTCGCGTAGGTGAAGCGGTCCATCACCAGGTCCAGGGCCTCGACGAACCGCGCGTCGGGCTGAACCAGGGCGACCGCCAGGTGCAGACGGAGCGCGATCGGCAGGGCGTCCTCACGCGATAGCGGGGCGCCGGTCAGGGCGGTCAGGACCCGTTCGAAGCGCGGGCGCAGATCCTCGATCCGAGGATCGATCTCGCCGGCCAGGACCGCGATGTCCGGGGCCTCGGCGTCGAGGCCCTGCTCCAGCCACGCCAGGCAGACCTGCACCACGTCGCGCGCCGTCAGCAGGTCCAGTCGCCACAGGGCGGCCAGTTCGAAGGGCGAGGCGGCGGCGACGATGGCGGACATGCGTCATCGATGGCCGATCGCCGCCGCGACGTCACTTCCCAATTTCCGTCATCCTCGGAACAAGTCCGAGGATGACGGGCGTTAGGGTTGGTGGAGCGCGACCCTTGGCCCCACAGCCAACCGCACGCCCCCGCTTGCCTCGCCCCGATTCCCATCCCACCTTTGAATCATGAGTGACCGTTCGACCGGACTGGCCCCTTCCAAGCTGACGGCCGTGCTCGGCCCCACCAACACCGGCAAGACCCACCTGGCCGTCGAGCGGATGCTGGGCCACGCCTCGGGGATGATCGGCCTGCCGCTGCGCCTGCTGGCCCGCGAGATCTACGACCGCATCGTCAAGCTGCGCGGCAAAGCAGCCGTTGCGTTGATCACCGGCGAGGAGAAGATCGTGCCGCCGCGCGCGGCCTATTTCGTCTGCACGGTCGAGGCCATGCCGCTGACCCGCGAGGTCGAGTTCGTGGCCATCGACGAGATCCAGTTGTGCGCCGATCCAGAGCGCGGCCACATTTTCACCCACCGGCTGCTGCACGCCCGGGGCCGGTTCGAGACCATGCTGCTGGGCGCGGGCACCATGGCCCCGCTGATCCGCCGCCTGCTGCCCGACGCCGAGATCGTCACCCGCGAGCGCTTCTCCAACCTGACCTATGCCGGCTCCAAGAAGCTGACCCGCCTGCCGCGCCGCTCGGCGGTGGTCGCCTTCTCCACCGACGCCGTCTACGCGATCGCCGAGTTGATCCGCCGCCAGCGGGGCGGGGCGGCGGTGGTGATGGGCTCGCTCAGCCCTCGCACCCGCAACGCCCAGGTGGCGCTCTACCAGAGCGGCGAGGTCGACTTCCTGGTGGCCACCGACGCCATCGGCATGGGCCTGAACATGGACGTCGACCACGTGGCCTTCGCCGGTCTGCGCAAGTTCGACGGCAAGCGCACCCGCTGGCTGCACCCGCAGGAGGTGGCCCAGATCGCCGGCCGGGCCGGGCGCCACACCCGCGACGGCACGTTCGGCGTCACCGGCGACTGCGAGGAGATGGACGAGGACCTGGTCGAGAGCGTGGTCAACCACCAGTTCGAGCCGGTGATGGGCGCGGAATGGCGCAACGCCCGGCTGGACTTCGGCAGCCTGCCCGGCCTGCTGCGCTCGCTGGCCGAGCCGCCCAAGCGCGGAGGGCTGAGCCTGTCGGAAGAGGCGCTGGACGAGCGCACTCTGCGCAAGCTGGCCCAGCAGGACGACGTGGCCGCCCGCTGCAAGGCCGACCGCTCGGCCCTGATCCGGCTATGGGACGTCTGCCAGACGCCCGACTTCCGCAAGACCACCGACGACGACCACCAGCGCATGGTCCGCACCCTGTTCGACGACCTGACCACGGGCCGCAAGCGCTTGCCGGAAGACTGGATCGCCGGCCAGTTCAAGGCGCTGGACCGCACCGACGG
Organism: Caulobacter sp. P1_B12_2; assembly: GCF_056406675.1. Lineage (NCBI taxonomy): Bacteria > Pseudomonadati > Pseudomonadota > Alphaproteobacteria > Caulobacterales > Caulobacteraceae > Caulobacter > Caulobacter sp. P1_B12_2. Next base: position 2,985 of record NZ_JBFTZS010000371.1, read on the forward strand.
CGAGATCGACAGCCTGGCCGCGCGGCTGTCGGGCGTGCGGACGCTCAGCTACATCGCCGCTCGCGGCGACTGGCTGCACAACCCGGTTCACTGGCAGGGGATGACGCGGCAGCTGGAGGATCGGCTGTCCGACACCTTGCACGAGAAGCTGATGGCCCGGTTCATCGATCGGCGCACCAGCGTGCTGATGCGCCAGCTGGGCGACCGCGAGACCATGCTGGCGGGCGTCGGCGCCGACGGGGCGGTGRCGGTCGAGGGCCACATCGTCGGCCGGCTGACCGGCGTCACCTTCGTCCAGGAAAAGGGCGGCAGCGCCCTGGAGGAAAAGGCGCTGCGCAACACCGCCCAGCGGGCCGTCACCCCCGAGATCGCGCGGCGGCTGGGCCAGATGGCGGCCGAGCCCGACAGCGCCTTCACCCTGACGCCCGACAGCGCGGTGCTGTGGAACGGCGAGGCGGCGGGGGCGGTGCGGTCGGGCGGCGACCTTCTGCATCCCCGCGCCCGGCTGCTGGGCGAGCTGGGCGATCCGTCGGCGCGGGAGCGGGCCGAGCGGCGCCTGGACGCCTTCCTGGCGAGCGAGATCGACCGCCAACTCCACGGCCTGCGCAAACTGGCCCGGGCCCTGGCCGGCGGCGAGCTGAAGGGCCTGCCGCGCGGTCTGGCGCACCGGCTGCTGGAGGCCGGCGGCGTGCTCGACAAGCGTGAGGTCGACACCGACCTGAAGTCCATGAGCCAGGCCGAGCGGCGGACGCTGAAGAGCCTGGGCGTGCGGATCGGGGCGTTCAGCCTCTATCTGCCGTCGGTGCTGCGGAACGACGTCCTGGCCACCGTTCRCGCCCTGACGCCGGGGACTTGGCGCGGCGAGAGCGAGCGCCTGGCCGCCGCGCCCAGCCCGACGCCGGACGCCCGCGCCCTGTCCGCCAACGGCCTGCGGCTGGTCGGGAAATACGTCGCGCCCGTCGAGATGCTGGAGCGCCTGGACGCCCTGCTGCGCGAGGGCCAGCGGCCCGGCGGGGTGGTGCTGACCGACACGGCGCGTGACGCCCTGGGCTGGACCCCGGCCGAGGCAGCCGCCGTGCTGCGCGCCCTGGACTACACGCCCGCCCTTCGTCCCAAGGAGGGCGACCCGATCTTGTGGAAACGGCGCGGCGCCCAGCGGCCAGAGCCCAAGGTCACGGCCCGCCCGGACTCGCCGTTCGCGGCCCTGGCCAAGCTGACCGAGCCGCCGCCGAGGCGGAAGAAGCCGCGCCGTCGGAAGGCGGCTGTCACGAAAGCCGCGTCGTGAGCGAGGCGGACGCCGGCTCCGATCCAGGCCATTGCCGCGCCGACGTCTGGCTGTGGCGCGCCCGGTTCTTCAAGACCCGCTCCCTGGCCGCCCGCTTCGTCGAGGAAGGCCGCATCCGTCTGACCCGCGCCGGCGCCGAAAGCCGCGTCGACAAGCCCTCGCGAGGCTTGCGAGTCGGCGACGGCCTGGTGTTCGCGATCGGCGGGCGGATCGTTTCGGTGCGGGTCGTGGGGTTCGGCGAACGGCGCGGGCCGGCGACCGAGGCGCGGGAGCTTTACGAGGCTGTGGAGGGGTAGGGCCGCCGATATCAATCAGCGATCTCCCATTCGGCCGTCATTCCCGCCCTTGTGGCGGGAACCTCTCTGTCCGCCGCAGGTGCG
>NZ_JBFTZS010000372.1:0-4635 GCF_056406675.1 Caulobacter sp. P1_B12_2
CCGCCAAGGGCCCCGTCTTCGGTCCGAGCCGTCTAGGGCCAGGGGTGCCACGGTCCGGGAGGCAGCGGCCCCGGCTGGGTCGATTCACAGTAGTCGACGCCCTGCTCGAAGCAGCTCGACCACTCGGGCGAATAGCGATCGCTGTACAGTCGATCACAGCGGCCAGCGGCCCATTGCATACAGGGCTCGGGATAGGCGTGGGCGGCCGTCGTCTGCACGGCGCTCGCCGCCGCCACGGCGGCAAACGCCAAGACCAGTCTCAGCGGCTTGGAAAACATCACTCGGGTCATACACCCTCCAGTGGGAACACGCGAAACGCGCAAGGCAACTTCACCCTGGATTGTATTCAAGTCAACATAGTAAAGCTAGTTGACGCCACCTAAGGCTGCGCCACGCCCAGCGTCTCGATGCGGATGGCCACCGCGTCGCCGATCACCCCCGCAGCGCCGGCGCTGCCGAAGGCCTTGCGGCTGATCGTTCCGGTGATGGTGAAGCCGGCCTGCTTCTTGTTGTTGTTGGGCGCCGTGCCGATCTTGTTCAGCTTGACGTCGAAGGTCGTGGGCAGGGTCACGCCCATGAGGGTCAGGTCGCCGGTGACCTTGGCGGTCGTGTCGCCGGTCTTTTCCACCCTGGTCGACTTGAAGGTCATGGTCGGGTTCTTGGCGGCGTTCAGCCAGCGCTCGCCCTTGAGGTGCTCTTCGCGCGTCGCGTTGCCGGCCTGCAGGCTGTCGACGCTGACCGTGGCCTCGACGCGCGACTTCTCGGGCGCGGCCTCGTCCAGCCAGATCGTGCCTTCCGCCTTGCCGAAGATCCCAAGCACCGAGGTGAAGCCGAAGCGGTCGATGACGAAGCTGGTCTCGGTGTGGGCCTCGTCGAGCTTGTAGGCGACCTCGGCGGCGGCGGCCGGCGCGGCGGTCGCGCCCRAGGCGGCGCAGGCGGTCATGACGGCGAGCAGGCGTTTCATCGGGCGTTCCCCTCATCCCGTTCAGCGGGACAGCGCAAGCTTCACGCGAGCGAAGGCGAACGGCAAGCGCCCAAACGAAAAGAGCCCGGCGCGAGGCCGGGCTCTTCGGTATTCAGCGATGAAGCCGAAGCCTAGTTCTTGGCCACGTCCACCAGCTTGTTCTTGGCGATCCAGGGCATCATGGCGCGCAGGCGGCCGCCGACTTCCTCGATCTGGTGCTCGGCCGAGCGGCGACGGGTCGCCTTGAAGCTCGGCTGGCCGACCTGGTTTTCCAGCATGAAGTCACGGACGAACTTGCCCGACTGGATGTCTTCCAGCACGCGCTTCATCTCGAGCTTGGTTTCCGGCGTGATGATGCGCGGACCGGTGACGTACTCGCCGTACTCCGCCGTGTTGCTGATCGAGTAGTTCATGTTGGCGATGCCGCCTTCGTACATGAGGTCGACGATCAGCTTCAGCTCGTGCAGGCACTCGAAATAGGCCATTTCCGGCGCGTAGCCGGCTTCCACCAGCACTTCGAAGCCGGCGCGGACCAGCTCGACCGTGCCGCCGCAGAGGACGGCCTGTTCGCCGAACAGGTCGGTTTCGCATTCCTCGCGGAAGTTGGTCTCGATGATGCCCGAGCGGCCGCCGCCGATGGCCGAGGCGTAGGCCAGGCCGAGGTCAAGCGCGTTGCCGGTGGCGTTGTGGTGCACGGCGATCAGGCAAGGCACGCCGCCGCCCTTCTGGTACTCGCCGCGCACGGTGTGGCCGGGACCCTTGGGGGCGACCATCAGGACGTCGATGGTGTCCTTGGGCTCGATCAGGCCGAAGTGCACGTTCAGGCCGTGGGCGAACAGCAGGGCCGCGCCGTCGCGGATGTTGGGGGCGATCTCTTCGTTATAGATCGCGCGCTGATGCTCGTCGGGCGCCAGGATCATGATCAGGTCGGCCCAGGCGGCCGCCTCGGCGACGGTCATGACCTTCAGGCCTTCGCCTTGCGCCTTCTTGGCGGTCGGCGAGCCGGCGCGCAGGGCGACGGCGACGTTGCTGGCGCCGGAGTCCCGAAGGTTGAGAGCGTGCGCGTGACCTTGCGAACCATAGCCTACGATCGCGATCTTCTTGTCCAAGATACGAGCGAGGTCGGCGTCGCGATCATAATAGACGCGCATGTTTTTTCTCCAGGACTGGTCAATATGGCCGCCTCGCGCAACGGCGAAGCGACAAAGGCCGGGCGTTTGAGCGTTTTTTTGCCGTTTCGTCAAGGCGATGACGGCAGAACGTTGTGACCCGAAAGCCTCTGTGGCGACGTTTTAGACGCTGAGGCGTTCCACCGCCATGGCCAGCCCCCAAGAAGCCTCGCAAGACGCCCCGATCGTTTCCCCTGAACCCAGCGAGGAGCGGGCGCTGCGGGTGCTGGTGATCGCCGGCTCGCAGCGACGGCACAACAGCTGTCCGGGGCTGGATTCGAAAGCCCGCGCCCTGATGATGCGGATGGCGGCGGGGCTGCCGGCCGCGTGGCAGATCGACACGGAGGACCTGGGCAACCAGCACGGCAAGCCCAAGATCCAGGCCTGCAACGCCTGCGTCTCCTCGTCGATGGCGCTGTGCGTCTATCCCTGCAACTGCTACGGCCCGCGCAGCACCACTCAGCCCGACCTGATGTGGGATCTCGACCTTTACGGCCGCCTGGCCCGAGCCGACGCCTGGGCCTTCATCGGTCCGACCAACTGGTATGGGCCCACCACCAACTTCAAGCTGATGTTCGACCGCCTGGTCTGCGCGGCCGGCGGCAATCCGCGTCCCGACCTGATCGACAAGAAGAACACATTGAAGGCCCAGGCTCTGGAGCGTTCGCCGCAGTGGAAGCGGCTGACCAAGAACCACCTGGAGGGCCGCACGGCGGCCTTCTTCACCTATTGCGACGGCGGGGCCGACGAGATGGGCGAGGACGGCCGGCCCAAACTCGTCGCCAACAAGGCCTGGTTCGACCCGAAGAAGGAGCCCTATCAGGACGAGCGCCTGGCCTATCAGGGTCTGGTCTGGCAGTGCCGCTACAGCGGGATCGAGGTTCCGGACGACCTGTGGACCGCCGGGGTGTTCGGCGAGGGCAAGCCCTACGCCGACGACCAGACCGACGACATGATGGCCGAGAGCGACCACGTGGCCCAGTTCGACGCCTGGGTCGAACGGTTCGCCACCCACACGGTGCTGAAAGGCGTCGTCGCCGCCAAGGACGACGAGCGGGCGGCGAAATCGACGACGAATGTCTAGGACGCGATTGGGGACGCACGCAGGCGTGCGCCCCCCGACTGTTTCGCTACCAGAACAGACCGTAATAGACGCTCAGCACCTGGCCGCTCCAGACGTCGACCAGCAGGGCGTCGTTGCCGACCCGCACCCACTCGCAGCCGACCGGCGGATACGGCAGGCCGTATTGCCAAGCGTCCAGGTAGTAGGACTGGCCGTACCAGCCGCCCGGCAGGTAATCGCCGAACGACCAGCTGCGAGCGTAGAAGCCGCGCGGATAGCGATAGGCCCCGGCCCGGTAACGCTGAGAGGCGTGGTAGGACGGCCGGTAGCGGCGCTGGTCATAGCGCTGGCGATCGTTGTCGCGATCGCGCCACTGGCCGTTGTTCTGGCCCGGACGACCATGATCGGGACGGCCTTGATCAGGTCGGCCTTGGCCAGGCCGGCCTTGATCGCCGCGCCCGTTGCCGCGATCCCAGCCGCCGTTCTGGCCGCCACGATCGCCGCGGTCGCCGCGGTCGCCGCGGTTTTGATCACCGCGATTCTGGTCGCCACGATCGCGTCCGCCTTGCCCTTGACCCTGGCCTTGTCCTTGCCAGCCGCCGCGGTCGCGGCCTGGCTCGGGGGTCTGGGCCTGAGGCGCGGGCGCGGGTTGTTGCGCTTCCTGCGGTCGCGGGGTCAGGGGCGACCGGCCGCCGCCGTTCCCGTCGGGACGACCGCCGCGATCGCCGCCCGACTGACGCCAGCCGCCGCGATCACCGCCGCCCGAAGGTTGCTGCTGTTGCTGCTGTTGAGGTTGTTGCGGCTGGTCCTGCGATTGCTGCTGGCGCCAGCCGCCACCGCCGTCGCCGCGCCCGCCGCCCTGACGCCCCTGGCGTTCAGGACGGTCCTGCCCCAGGCCCGCGCCCGCGGCTTCCGCCGCCGCGCCGCCCAGCAAGGACAGGATCATCGCCGTCGTGATCAGACGTTTCATGTGTTTCCAAGTGCTCCAAGGGGCCTTGTGGTGACCCCAACGCTCATCCCTTGTATCCAATATCGGCCTTGCTCCATGAACCGCGTTTGAACAAGGACGCCACCAGCACGGGAGATCCTCCATGACCGCCAAACCGCAGGATGTGCTGGGATTCTGGACCGCCGCCGGTCCCATCAAGTGGTTCGCCAAGTCCGACGCCTTYGACGAAGCCATCCGTCTGAAGTTCGAACCCGTCCACCTGGCCGCCGCGCGCGGCAAGTACGACGCTTGGGCCGCTGACGCGTCCCATGGGGCCGATGGGGCGCTGGCCTTGCTCATCCTGCTGGACCAGTTTCCCCGCAACCTCTTCCGAGACAGCGGCCACGCCTTCGCCACCGACGGCAAGGCCCGGGCGATCGCCGCCGCCGCCGTGGCGGCGGGTCAAGACAAGGCCGTCGCGCCCGAACTGCGGCCGTTCTTCTACCTGCCC
>NZ_JBFTZS010000373.1:0-4627 GCF_056406675.1 Caulobacter sp. P1_B12_2
GGTTCAGCCGCAGTTCGACGACTGGAGCCGCCGCGTGCGTCGAGTGGCCGTGGCCGACAACGACGCCGCACTACTGAATCTGGTCGACCTGCTGACCACGGCCTACCGCCACGAGTCGGGCGGCTTTCGCACCTTCAACGACGCCGACTGGGTCCGCTATCTGGAACGCTCGGGCCCGGACATCCGGATGATGGCCGCCATCGAGCGCATCCGCACCCTGGGCCGCTCAGGCCAGTGGGCCGACGCCTCGCGCCTGGCGGCGGAGGTCATCGGCCGGTTGGAGCGCAAGGGCGACCTGGCCCAGCCGCTGCTGGCGGAGGCCCATCAGGTGCACTCCTACACGCTGTCCTACATCGGCGATAAGGAAGGCGCGCTCGACCACATGAGCCAGGCCGCCCGCCTGGACGAGGGCAACGCCTTCTACATGCGCAAGGTCGAGCGCATCTACGACATCGCCTACACCGCCGCCGAGGTGGGCGAGCTGAACGCGGCCGAGCACTTCGCCGGCGTGCACCACCACATGACCCAGGCGGCCGGCGATCCGGACCTGAAGACCTGGGATCGCTACCTATGCGCCCGCATCGCCAACGAGCGGCGCGCGCCAGGCCGCATCCTGGACTGCCTGGACGAGGGCGCGTTCGAGATCGACCGCCCGACCAACCGCCTGACGGGCCTCAGCCTGCGGCTTCGCGCCCAGGCCGAAGCCGAGCGCGGCGACGCCGCCAAGGCCAGGGCCGACCTCGAGGTCATCCGGGCGATCCCGATCGAGACCCTCGAGCGCGATCCCCAGGCCGAGCGACTGGTCGGCGCCTACATCGCCCTGGCCGAGCATCGCGGCGACGACGCCTTCCACCTGCTCGACCAATGGCGTCGGAAGGACCACGAGAAGACCCAGGCCGCCCTGTCGCGCAACGGCGCCCAGATGGCCTCGGCTCTGGAGACCGAGCTGAGGTCCAAGCGCGACGAAAGCCGCCGCCTGACCGCCGAGGTCGAACTCAACCGCCGCCTGGCCCACGCCTCGATCATCATCGCCATGCTGCTGGGCGTGCTGGTGCTGGGCGGGGTGGCCTGGGGCTTCTATCTGCGCCGGGCCTCGCAGCGGCTGAAGGACGCGCGCGGCCGGGCCGAAACCGCCAACGAGGCCAAGTCCGCCTTCCTGGCCGTGATGAGCCACGAGCTGCGCACGCCGCTGAACGGCATGCTGGGCATGGCCCAGGTGCTTCGCGGCGAAGGCCTCGATCCCCGCCAGCGCGAACAGGTCGAGCTGATGATCGACAGCGGCGACACCCTGCTGGTGCTGCTCAACGACATCCTGGACCTGTCGAAGATCGAGGCCGGCAAGCTGGAGATCGCACCCACCGCCGGCGACCTAGTCGGGGTCTGCGCCCGGCTGGTGGGCGGTTATCAGCCGACGGCGCGCGAGAAGGGCGTCGAGCTGACCTTCGCCGTGACCGGCGAGCCGCCGCCGATGCTGCTGTTCGACGCCGTGCGCGTGCGACAATGCCTGGCCAACCTGCTGTCCAACGCCCTGAAGTTCACGGTGGTCGGCCGGGTCGACGTGACCCTGTCCTGGGCGCCCGATCCGGCGACGGGGCGCACGGCCGTCAGCCTGATCGTCGCCGACACCGGCATCGGCATGAGCCCGGCCACCCTGTCCAAGCTGTTCGGCGCCTTCACCCAAGCCGACGCCTCGACCACCCGCACGTTCGGCGGCACGGGCCTGGGGCTGAACATCACGCGCCGCCTGGCCGAGCTGATGGACGGCGAGATCCTGGTCGACAGCATCGAGGGCCGGGGCTCGACCTTCACGCTCGGCTTCCAGGTCGATGTCTCGACGGGGGCGGCCGACGCCGGGCCCGCGGCCTTCGGCGCCGCCAACGAGGACGACCAGACCCTTTCGCCCCTGCACGGCCGCCGCGTGCTGGTCGTCGACGACCATCCGGTCAATCGGCGGGTCATCAAGCTGTTTCTGGCGCCGTTCGACTGCGACCTGGTCGAGGTCGAGAACGGCCGCGAGGCCCTGGACGCGCTTGAGGCCGAGGCCTTCGACCTGGTGCTGATGGACGTCAACATGCCGGTGATGGACGGGCTGGAGGCCACCCGCCGTCTGCGCCGCGATCCGCGCTGGGCCGACCTGCCGGTCATCGCCCTGACCGCCGACGTCATGCGCACCCAGATCGACACCTGCCTGGAAGCCGGCATGGACGCCCACATCGCCAAGCCGATCGACCTGCGCGACATGGTGTCGGTGCTGGTGCAGGTGCTGGACAAGCGGGGCGGGGGTTCGGTCGAGAGGGTCGAGGCGGCGGCTACGCCGGCCTAGGGCGCGGCCTTCGCCAGCTCCGCAGGATCGGTGATCCCGAACAGCGCCCGCATCTGGTGGCGCTTATCCAGCAGGTCCTCCAGGCTGTACTTGTCGAGCACCGCGATGAACGCCGCCGTCGCCTCGTTGAGCACGCGGGGCAGGGTGCAGGCCGGGGCGATCAGGCACTGGCTGCAGTCGACCAGTTGAAAGCCTTCCTCGGTCTGGCGCACCACTTGGCCGACGATGATCTGGTCGGCGGGACGGGCCAGGGCGATGCCGCCGCCGCGACCGCGCACGGTGCGCACGAAGCCGGCCTTGCCCAGGTCCTGCACCACCTTCATCAGGTGGTTCTGCGAGATCTTGTAGAGGGCCGCGATCTCGCCGATCGAGGACAGGTCGTCGTCGTCGCGCGCCGCCAGGTGCAGCAGCACCCGCATGGCGTAGTCGGTGTAGCGCGTCAGACGCATCGGGACTCCAGGCACGCGCCCCTAAAACGAGGCTAAGGGTCACTACGTAAAACCAGCATTTTCATTGCATGTTTCGGCCCGGCCTTATAGATGTATTTTCGACGCATCAATTAGGCCCCTCTCATGAACCCGAGCCAAGCCGCCGAGATCGAAGCCGCCCTGCCGGCCTTGCTGGCGCGCTTCTACGCCCGGGTCCGCGCCGACGCCGAGCTGGGCCCGGTGTTCAACGACGCGGTCGAGGACTGGAGCCGGCACTTGGCGACTCTGGCCGACTTCTGGTCGTCGGTGATGCTGACCACCGGCCGCTACAAGGGCAATCCGATGCAGGTCCACGTGCGGCACGGGGCCCGGATCAGTTCCGAGATGTTCGGCCGCTGGCTGGAGATCTGGAACCAGACGACCGCCGAGATGGTCTCGCCGCCGGTCGCCGCCGCCATGCAGGCCAAGGCCGCCCGCATCGCCCAGAGCCTGGACCTGGCCATCCACTTCCGCCTGCCCAAGGCCGAGCCTTTCCAAACCGCGACGTCCTGACGACGCCGCCCCGAACACCCCAAACACGGAGAGACACAATGGCGGCTGCGCTTAGCGCCGAGACGATCGCGCTCGTGAAGGCCACGGTTCCGGCCCTGGCCGAACATGGTGAGAAGATCACCCTGGCGATGTACGCCCGGCTGTTCCAGCACGCCCAGATCAAGGCCCTGTTCAACCACGCCAACCAGAGCACCGGCGCCCAGCCCAAGGCCCTGGCCGGCGCGGTGCTGGCCTACGCCCAGAACATCGACAACCTGGGCGTCGTGCTGCCGGTGGTCGAGCGCATCGCCCAGAAGCATGTCGGCTACCACATCCTGGCCGAGCACTATCCGTTCGTGGCCACGGCCCTGCTGGGCGCGATCAAGGAGGTGCTGGGCGACGCGGCGACCGACGAGATCCTGGCCGCCTGGGGCGAGGCCTACTGGTTCCTGGCCGACATCCTGATCGGACGTGAAGCCAACATCCGGGCCGAGATCGAGGCCGTCGACGGCGGCTGGAACGGCTGGCGCGATTTCGTGGTCGCCGAGAAGATCCGCGAGAGCGCGGTGATCACCTCGTTCGTGCTGCGGCCCAAGGACGGCGGTCCGGTGATCCCGCACAAGCCGGGCCAGTACCTGACCTTCCGCTTCGACTCGCCCGAGTTCAGCGGCGAGAAGCGCAACTATTCGATCTCGGCCGGCCCGAGCACCGAGAGCTACCGCATCTCGGTGAAGCGCGAGGACCTGGGCGCGGCCTCGCGGTTCCTGCACGACCAGATCCAGGTGGGCGACGTGCTGTCGGCCACCCCGCCGGCCGGCGACTTCTTCCTGGCCGACCAGCCCGCCCGTCCGGTGGTGCTGCTCAGCGGCGGCGTTGGCCTGACCCCGATGGTCAGCATRGTCGAGCACATCGCCAAGGCCCATCCGGAGCTGAAAGCCCACTTCGTGCACGGCTCGCTCAACAGCGGCGTCCACGCCCTGGACGGCCACGTCCGGTCCTTGGCCAAGGACCACGGCGGGGTCAGCGTCACCACCTTCTACAGCGACCCGCTGGCGGGCGACCGGGCGGGTGAAAGCCACGACGTCGACGGCTTCATTTCGATCGACTGGTTGGCGGCCAACACCCCGTTGGCCGACGCCGACTTCTACCTGTGCGGCCCCACGCCGTTCCTGAAGGCCTTCGTCACCGGCCTTGCCGGCGCGGGCGTGCCGACGGATCGGATCCACTACGAGGTGTTCGGCCCGACGGCCGAGGCGATCGCGGCTTAGGGCGCCGCGGGACGCCCCCTCCGTCGGGCTTCGCCCGCCACCTCCCCCGTTTCTTCTCCTCCCCCGTGAAACGGGGG
>NZ_JBFTZS010000374.1:0-4621 GCF_056406675.1 Caulobacter sp. P1_B12_2
GTCGTCGTTTTGGACTAGGTCGAAGCTGGGCCTACTTCGGTTCGGTCGGCGCGCCGGGCGTGGTGGTCGAGCCGGGCAGGTTCGAGCCCGGCGCGGGGGTGGCGGCCTCCGGCATGGTCGGTGGGGTGGACGGCATGCTGGTCGAGGAGTCCGACGGCATGCTGGTCGACGCCGGCGGGTTCACCGCGGAGTCGGTGGTGGTCGTCGTGGTCGTGGTGGTCGAGGCCGCCGGGGCCGTGGCCGAGGTGTCGGTCGAGGCGCCGGTCGAGGCCGCACCGCCCCACCAGTCCGTGCTGGCCCGCGCCTTGGGCGAGGCCTTCAGATAGGCGTCCAACTGGGCGTAGGGGATCGGCTGCTTGGGGCTGGTTGAAGCTTGCGGCGCGGCCGAAGCGGCCCCGGAGACGAGCACGGCCAGGGCGGCGCCGGCGGCGAGGGTTCTGATCATCATGGAAATTTCCTCCAGAACTGGCGCGCCGACGAGGCGCGTCGCTCAACAAAACCCCTCGGCGTGGCCGATGTTCACAGCTTGACCTTCGCCGGGCGCGGAACCCGGTCCCTCCCGCCCGGGTTCCGCTGGCCAGTTCGGCTTTCACGCCAAGATGATCGCGAAGGCGCGGAGCCTTGCGTGATCACGCTTACGGGACTTGGCGGGCAATGGCGTTCGCTGGGAACTGGAGTAGCTTGATCTGGCGAAACTGATCCCGATCTTTCAGGAACAGATCGCGGATGCGTGGCCCGCTTGGGTCGCGCGCGTTGTCCGGGATGGAGAAAAGCATGCCCCAAACGCCCGTCGAGAAGCCTCACATCGTCCTTTCGCACGAGATGCTGATGCCGTTGCAGCCGCTTCTCGAGGGGGCGTACCAGGTGCACCGGCTGTGGGACTATCCCGACCGCCTGTCGTTCCTGGACGGGCCGGGGCGACAAGTGCGGGCGATCGTCCACGCGGGCGAAATGGTGCTGACCAAGGATTTGTTGTCGGAGATGCCCAGGCTGGGCCTGATCGCCTGTGTCAGCGTCGGCTATGACGGCGTCGACGTGCCGTGGTGCAAGCAGCACGGCATCGCCGTCACCCACTCGACGGGCCTCAACGCCGCCGACGTCGCCGACCACGCCGTGGGCCTGGTGCTGGCCGCCTGGCGCGGCATCGTCGAGGGCGACCAAAAGCTGCGCAGCGGTCACTGGACCAGCATGGAGCGGATGAGCCCTCGTCACGGCCTGCGCGGCCGCAAGGCGGGGATCGTCGGCCTGGGCCATATCGGCGAGGCCGTGGCCCGGCGCCTGGAGGCGTTCGAGCTGAAGGTCTCGTGGTGGGCGCCGCGTCCCAAGGAAACCGAGCGTCCGCGCGCCAAGAGCCTGCTGGACCTGGCCCGCGACAGCGACATCCTGGTGGTCTGCGCCCGCCCGGACGCGGGAAACCGCCACCTGATCAATCAGGCGGTCATCGAGGCGCTGGGACCGCAGGGCCTGCTGGTCAACGTGGCCCGCGGCTCGCTGGTCGACGAGGACGCCCTGATCGCCGCCCTCAAGGACGGCCGTCTGGGCATGGCCGGGCTGGACGTGTTCGACCACGAGCCGACGCCCGCCTCACGCTGGGCGGGCGTGCCGCACACCGTGCTGACGCCCCACACCGCCGGGGCCACCCTGGACAGCATCCCGGCCATGGTCGGGCTGACGGTCGAGAACCTGCGACGGTTCTTCAAGGGCGAGACCCTGGCCTCGCCGGTGGACGTCTAGACCTCGTTCCGGAACGTGGCGGTACGCCTTGCTCTATTAGGTTGAGTGTTGTTAAGCTTCTCTCGTCTTAGGGGGGCACACAATGCAAGTCGGTCGGACGATGCGTTTCTTAGTTCTGCCGGCCGTGCTGGCCGGAGCCATGTCCACGGGATGTCAGGCCGCCCAAGCGCTGCCATCGCCCGCGCCGCTGCCGCCGCTGCCGCCCGGATGCAGTGATTTCATGAAGGGCAGAGTCTGCCCGACGACGGGCTCCCTTGTCCTCCGGACCGGTGCGACGCCTTCCGACTATTATGGATACGTCAAAGCCAAGACGGATGTGAAATTCGCGCCCAAGGACAAGGCGAGCCCGGTGGTGGCGTTCTTTACCAAGCTGATGGGAGGCAAGGAAAACTACACCGCCAAGATCGAGCTTGAGCTGCGCCTTAAAGCCAATAACCAAGAGCGATCTCTTGGCACCTATTCACTGCTCGGCCTCAAGGTGGTCAATGGCGGGGTCCAAAATCAGACTGACGCCTCGGTCGACGTTCTTCCGCTCAGCCGGATCACGGAAGACTTCTCCCTGCGCCAGAACGCCCAGGTGGTCGCGATCTTCCGCACGAGCGTCACCGAGGACACCTCGATCTCCGTGGCCCAGTTCCTGGGCAATGTGGCGCCTTTAACCGCGGCGGCGGGCGGCGGCTTGGCCACGTTCTTGGCGTCTTCCACGGTGACCAGCATCACGCCGATCGCCGACAACTTGCTCAGCAACAAGGAGATCCGCACGATCGAATTGCGCACCATCCTTGGCGCGGCGAACGGCGAGGGTAAGACGGTGGTGTTCACGGCGCCGTCGGCGGGCGGCGTTTCTGCGTCTGACTTCAATCTGACGCTGACTCTGACGCCAAAGTCATCTCTGCTGAAGGAGGTGGAGCCCGACCAGGCGCTTCAGTGGGACAGTTCAATCAGCAATCCCGAAACCCAGATTGTCGTGGATAAGGAGACGCTGGGCAAGTTTCTGACCAATCGTGGGGTTCCGGTCAGTGTGTCGCTGATCGTACCTACCACGCCGACGCCCCCCACACTGAAGGCGCGCGTGCAACAGACCTGCAAGCTGCTAGCCGACAACCTCACCGCGCCTGGTTACATCCCGCTCAACCAGTTCGACTCCGAGGTGGTGATCTACCAGCGCCTCAAGGAAGCGGAATTGAATGATGAGGGGTTGAGTGCGACCTGCATACAGGATCGCCAAAGACCCGAGGGTGTCTGGACTAAATTTGGCATTCCTCCGCTCGTTGAGGCGCCTCCAGCGCTTGTCGTTTCGAAAGACGCGGCGGCGGCGATGTTCAAGAAGCTGAACCTGGCGCTGGTGAAGGCCACGCCCGTTGACCGTAGGGAGGCGTTGAACGGCATCAAGAAGGAAGCCTTCCTGATGACCGCCGACATGCGGCTGTTCCCGGGCCAGGCGGACGATTTCGAGCGGATCGGCGAGACGGACTACGGCAGGGTTTCGGGAATGAAGGTGTTATCGAATCTGAAGTCGTGTGCTTTGGGCGCGTATTACAAGACTCCGGCCGATGCGCTCGTCACCAATCGTTGGAGCGCCTTGCTGCTGCCGGACGGTAGTTCGCGTATCTTATCGCTGAATGTGGAATTTGGCCGCGATGATACGGGCTTAGTGTTCAGCAGCATCAGAATCCAAGCGCGGCCCGATCCAGATCTCCAGTCCGATAGCGCCAACCCGATCCACGACATCAAGGGGAGCGATTTCGCCAAGGATCCGGACGTCCAGAAGCTGTTGGCCGACAGCGCGCCGGCGGTCTGTACCTAGGCTCTCGCGCTGGTATCGGTCTTGCCGCAGACTTGGGTCCACGAGCGGAAGGGAGAGTTTGACCATGGCGAAGGTCTTGGGCTTGGGCGGCGTGTTCTTCAAGGCGGACGATCCCGCCGCCGTGGGCGCCTGGTACGCTCGGGTATTGGGGTTCGAGGTGTCCGAGTGGGGCGGGGTGGCGTTCAAGCCGACGCGAGTCGGCGGCACGAACTGGTCGCCGTTCGCCGCCGACACCCGCTATTTCGAACCGTCGCGGGCGTCGTTCATGATCAACTTCATCGTCGACGACCTGGACGGCGTGCTGGCCAAGGCGGCCGCCGAGGGCGTGGAGCCGACCGGCCGCCAGGACGAGGACATGGGGCGGTTCGCCTGGCTGATCGACCCGGCCGGGGTCAAGATTGAGCTCTGGGAGCCGTCGAAGGCGCCCTCAGAGGCATAGTTTTGCCGCGTCGGTCGGATCGAGGTGCGTCGTTGCGCGGGTGAGCGGGCTCGGATTTGGCTTGCCAAATCGGACATAAAGATATCTTTATGTCCCAATGAAGGTATCGTCCGAACAGGTCGTGGATCTGCTGCGCGCGGCGGGAGAGTCCACCCGTCTGCGGGTGCTGGCTCTGCTGGCGGCCGAAGAGCTGTCGGTGCTGGAACTATGCCGAATCCTCGACCAGAGCCAGCCCCGGGTTTCGCGGCATCTGAAGCTGCTGGCCGAGGCCGGACTGGTCGAACGCTTTCCGGACGGGGCCTGGGTGTTCTATCGCCTGGCCCTGAAGTCGCCCGGTCGGGCCGTGATCGATCGCGCCCTGGACCTGATCGATCCGCAGGATCCCGTCGCCCAGGGCGACGCCGAGCGGCTGACCCTGGTGCGCGCTGAACGCACGGCGGGCGCCCAGGCCTATTTCGCCCGCAACGCCGCGCGCTGGAACGAGATCCGCTCGCTGTACGTCGACGAGGCCGAGGTCGAGGCCGCCATCTTGCAGGCGGCGGGCGAGGGGCCCTTCGACGAGATGGTCGACCTGGGCGCGGGCTCGGGCCGCATGTTGACCCTTCTGGGTCGGCGCGCCGGCGCGGCTCTGGGTCTGGATC
>NZ_JBFTZS010000375.1:0-4616 GCF_056406675.1 Caulobacter sp. P1_B12_2
GGTCTATACGCGGGTCTATACGCGCTCGTCGAGCGCCGGCATGAAGCGCGACAACAGCGCGGTCAGCGGCGACTGGCGTCACCAGTTCAAGGGTTCCGAGCACGAGCTGGACGCCCACCTGGAATACGAGGTCACCGACTTCCAGCGCGACGGAACGGCCTTCATCGACAACGCGGCCGTCGCCGATGCCCACGAGTCGTTCGGCTTCGGCTCGGACCAGGACCGGGTGAATTTCAAGCTCGACTACACCCGTCCGACGTCCGGCGAGTCCAAGCTGAAGACCGGGCTGGATTTCGAGGTCGTCGACAACGACTACGACAACCACGGCTCGACGGGGCCGACGGCCGCCGACCAGACCGTCGATCCGCGCCGGACCAACCGCTTCCTCTACAGCCAGGACGTCTATGCCGGCTACGTCACCTATGAGCGGCCGTTCGGCGACTTCACGGCGCTGGGCGGTCTGCGCGCCGAGCAGGTCGAGATCCGCACCAACCAGGTGACGACGGGGCAGAAAGACGACAACGCCTATTTCCACGTCTATCCGTCGCTGCACCTGGGCTACACCCTGACCCAGGCCCAGACCCTGACGGCCAACTACAGCAAGCGGGTCCAGCGTCCGCAGTCCCAGGACCTGAACCCCTATCCGATCTACCAGGACCCCAAGAACTTCTTCGCCGGCAATCCCGACCTGAAGCCGCAGATCACCGACTCCTACGAGCTTGGGTATCAGTACCGGAAGGGGCCGGCGTCCTACCTGGCCACGCTGTACTACCGCGAGAGCCGCGACGGCGTGACCAACGTGGTGCGCAACCTCGGCGACGGCGTCTTCCTGACCACCCGCGAGAACCTGGCCAAGAGCCGCAACGGCGGGCTGGAGCTGGTGGCCAACGGCAAGCTGACCCCCAAGCTCAGCTACAATGTCAGCGGCAACGCCTATTGGAACGAGATCCAGTCCAACAACCTGGGCGCGGCGGGCACGCGTTCGGGCACGACCCTGACGGGGCGCGGCAGCCTCAGCTGGCAAGCCACGCCCAAGGACTTCTTCCAGCTGAACGGCTTCACCTCGGGCAAGCGCCTGACGCCGCAGGGCTATCGCGAGCCGCTCTCGATGCTGAACCTGGGCTATCGCCGCAAGGTCAACGACAAGCTGAACTTCGTGGTCACGGCCAACGACGTGCTGGACTCGTTCAAGGACAACGCGATCCTCGACACGCCGACCCTGCAACAGCGCGTCGAGCGCCGGGTCGATGTGCGCGCGGTGTTCTTCGGCTTCACCTACGCCCTGGGCGGCGGCAAGGCGCGGCCGGAACAGTTCGACTTCGGCTCGGGGGCCGTCGGCGGCCAGTAGGCTATTTCAGCGTATAGCCGCGGCCGTTCAGGCAGGCGGCGCGCGCCTGGTCGAAGGCGCCCTGGGAGCTGGCGACCGCCGCCGCGCTCGCCTCGTTCTGGGCGCGGGCCGCGCGCCGGTTCTTGCCGCGTCGGATGACGCCGCCCGCCACCGCGCCGGCCACGGCCGCGTCCCCCGCGTCGCCGCCGGAGATGGCGCCGATGCCCGCCCCGACCGCCGCGCCCTTCACCCTGGCCCCGCTGCCGGTCACCGGTGCGGCCGAAGCCTGGGCGGGCTGGGGCGGCCGCATCGGGTCGAAGCCGCTCTGCTGCGTGGCCCATTGTGAGCAGTAGGTCTCGTCCTTCTGCTGCTGCGCCTGGCTCTGGCCCTTGGCGGGGTAGGCGTACTGGGCGAAAGCCGAGCCGGCTGTCCCAAGCTCGCCGACCAGCAGCGCGATCGCCAAGGCCGCTTGGATCCTGGTCGCCATGGAACGCCTCTGTCCTGGAGCGCGCACGCCGTCATGGCGAGCCGAGCTCGATGGAGCAGCTTCGCGCCCGCTCCGACCGGCCGCCATCGGGGCATGGCCGCAAACGCGCCTGGGCCAATTCCCTAGTCCGGCATCAGGAAATCGGGGCGGTCCGGGATTGGTGGAAAATAAGAACAAAATGAGAACAAACGACGTCCGAATCTGACGTGGCGATGCTCCAGATTAAAACCATCCGTTGCGTTCCTCACTCGCACGATTGTGCGGCGGAGGAGGGCGGCGGAGCTGCAATTTTGGCAGAATTATTTGAATTATTTGGAGAATTTTGAAATGACCACCTACGTTTTCGTCGATGACTACAGTCCTGCGCCTAACGGGGATTACGCGCCGGCCTTCACGGCCGCGTTCGCCGCCTCGAACGAGGTGCGGATGCTGGCCAAGACCTATCTGGTCAAGAGCCCCATCGTTCTTCCRGCGCACAACAACATCGCGCTCAGGGGTTGCGGCATCGGGGTGACCAAGATCCAGTCCGACGCGGCCAACCAGCCCGTGATCATCATCAAGGCGGCCACGGATTTCGTCACCATGGCTGACTTCACCGTCGAGCACATCGTCCCCGCCGTGCCCGGCGGCGACGGGATCAAGCTGGAGGTGGCGGCCAACTACAGCTGGGACAACGGCGTAGTCACCAACGTCCGCGCCAATTCCAACTATATCGGCTGGAACCTGGGCATGACGGCCTACACCATCCTGGAGAACTGCGGCGCGTTGAACAACGTCTCGCACGGCTTCAGCTTCACCTCGAACGGCGTCTACTCGCAGAACCCGCTGCAGTACTACCTGCACAAGTGCACGGCCTCGCTGAACGGCGGCGACGGCTACCACTACGCCAGTCAGGGGACGGCTCCGGCCACCTCGGTCGGTGCGCTGGAGGCCTGCGTCACCTACAAGAACACCGGCAACGGCGTGGCCGCCATCGGCGTTTCGACCAACCCCATCGCCAGCATCCGCATCGACGGCGGGTTCTACGGCGAGGACGGCGGTCACGGGATCTACCTCGACACCTGGGGCGCCCAGCACCTGATCCGGCCCGGTTTCATCGAGCTGGAAGGCGACTGCGGCATCTACCTGTCGGACCACAACCGCCAGGTCCAGGTCGGGCCGACGATCGTCACCAACAACGGCAATGACGGCATTCTGGTCAATTGCCCGGACGTGACGATCACCGGTGGCCAGTTCATCGCCAACGGCCGCCTGCACAACGGCGGCCGCGCGAACGGCATCTATTTCTACAGCGGTGGTTCGGGCGTGGTGACGGGCGTGCGGTCGCGGTCGTGGGGTGGTCAGCAGGATTGGGGCGTGGTCACCAACGCCGACGTCCTGCTGGTCGGCAACGACCTGAGGAACAACAACCTCGGGGCCCAGACGGGCGCGACCAACGCGAGCTCGACCGGCAACCGGGTCTAGCCGCGCGGCGTCGGAAGACCAGGAAAAGGGGCATGCGGACGCGCATGCCCCTTTTTCACGTCCCTGGTGATTGGGCCCTTACAGCTTGGCCCGCCAGACGCTTTTCGTAGCGCCAGACCTCCAGCGGGAAGAGCCCTCGGCGGTTTCGGTCGGCACGTTCTCGATCCGCGCCATGGTCCAGCCGGACTTCTCGTAGAACCGCGCGGCGCGGGCGTTGCCGATCGCGCAGGCCAGCCAGGCGACGGCGACGCCGGCCTGGGCCAGCCTGGCCTCGGCGTCGGCCATCAGCACCGCCGCCGCGCCGGTCCCGCGCGCCTCGGCGGCCAGGTAGAACTGATAGAGCTCGTCGTCCTTCAGCAGGTGGAAGCCCAGGGGCGCGCCCACGGGGCCCAGCGTGCGCGCCTTTGGCAAGGCGGCGGCCATCCGGTCCTCGAAGCTCGCCAGTGTGCGCAGGCGGGTCAGGGCCTCGGGCAGCAGCCCCTCATGGCCGTCGCGCCAGCCGGACCACCACAGGCGGGCTAGGGGCTTGAGGTCGGCGGGCTCGGCGTCTCGCACCGCTGTCATCGCGTCGCTCCAGCTAGGCGGCCTTGGCCTTGGCCCGCAGCCGCAGGCAGTAGCCGATGGTCACGGCGATCCCCAGCAGGACCGCGCCGCACCCGCCCGCCACCGCGACCTGGATCGGCGCGAACGCCCAGAGGCCGGCATAGACCAGGCCGCTCAGCACCAGGGACCAGGCCGCGACCCGTCTGGCCTCGCGGGCCTGG
Source organism: Caulobacter sp. P1_B12_2 (assembly GCF_056406675.1). Classification (NCBI taxonomy): domain Bacteria; kingdom Pseudomonadati; phylum Pseudomonadota; class Alphaproteobacteria; order Caulobacterales; family Caulobacteraceae; genus Caulobacter; species Caulobacter sp. P1_B12_2. Next base: position 4,043 of record NZ_JBFTZS010000375.1, read on the forward strand.
GCGCTGGGGACGAAGGTCTTGGGCATCCGGTTGCCGTACCAGGCGATCCAGAGCCCGTTCACGCCGACGACCACCCGCGTGACCGTGTCGCCGTCGATATAGCCCAGCTTGCGCGCCAGGGTCGCGCCGAGCGCCAGGGCGATCATGCCGCCGCCCCAGGCGAGACTCGCGATCAGTTCCTTGTTCATCGTGCAGCCTCCTTGTTGGGCTCCGGCGCCTCCGCGCCGAGGCCGAACGAGTTGACGAAGCCCAGCAGCGCCTCTTCGAGCACCGAGAGCTTCAGGTGATAGATGACGGACTTTCCGGCCTTCTCGGCGTGCACCAGGTCGGCCTCCTTCAGCACCGCGAAGTGCGCCGACATGGTCGGCTTGGAGACGTTGAACTGGTCGCTGAGCTCGCCGGCGCTCATCGGCCCCTTGCGCAGAAGCTGCAGCACCTGCCGGCGGGTGGGATCGGAGAGGGCTCTGAAGACCTGGCTCATGATTTGACAATTAGCTAATCGTCTAAATTAGTCAAGAGGGTTTGCTGGCGGTGTCTGAGGGCGCGTCTTGGGTGGGATCACACTGACTTGCCC
>NZ_JBFTZS010000376.1:0-4612 GCF_056406675.1 Caulobacter sp. P1_B12_2
GTCTACGAGCACGCGGCCAAGCACGGCATCGCCGTCGTCGCGCCCGACACCTCGCCGCGCGGTGAAGGCGTCGCCGACGATCCGGCCTATGACCTGGGGCAGGGGGCGGGCTTCTATGTCGACGCCACCCAGGCGCCGTGGGCGCCGCACTTCAAGATGTATTCCTACGTGACGAAGGACCTGCTGGAGGCCGTCGACGGCGCGTTTCCGCTGGACCCGGCGCGGCGAGGCATCTTCGGCCACTCGATGGGCGGCCACGGCGCCCTGACCATCGCCTTGCGCAATCCGGATCTGTTCAAGTCGGTCAGCGCCTTCTCGCCGATCGTCTCGCCGCTGAACTGCCCGTGGGGCGACAAGGCCATGACCGCCTATCTCGGCGAAGACCGCGCCGCCTGGCGGGCCCACGACGCCACCGCCCTGATCGAGGACGGAGCGGGGGCCAGCTTCGACGAGATCCTGATCGACCAGGGGCTGGCCGACAGCTTCCTGGAAAGCCAACTGAAGCCCGAGCTGATCGAAGCCGCCGCCGCCAAGGCCGGCCGCAAGGTCACCGTCCGCTGCCAGGACGGCTACGACCACAGCTACTTCTTCATCTCCACCTTCATCGGCGGCCATGTGGCCTGGCACGCGGAGAGGGTGGCCGGACGCTAGCGACGCCGCGGGTCTGGCGGGTAGCGGCTACTTGCCCTGCAGCTTGTCGACGCCGCGCTGGATCACCGCGTCGTTGGGGCGGTAACCCATCTCCTGGACGGCCAGGTTGCCCATGACGCCGTTGAGGGCGCTGGTCGCCACGCCCTTGTCGTCGAACAGCCCCAGGTCGTCGTTGATGCCCTTGCCTGAGTTCTGGACGAGTTTGCCGGCGATTTCCGGAGGGCAATTGCAGCCCGGCTTGCAGTCGGCGGTCGTGGGCGCCGGGTTTGTCGGCGCGACACACCAGGGACCCTTGAAGCTGGCAGGCGGCTTGGCCCGGCCGTCGTTACAGGTTCTTCCATGGCCATTGACGATGGCCTTGGAGCCCAAGGTGTCGCACCACGGCGAGTGAGCGGAGGCGATCGCCACAGCGGTCAGCAGCTTCCGCTTTACGTATTTGGAGCGCAGGTCGATGGCGATAGCGCGCGCCGACCAGTCGCCATTCTCGAAGATCGCGTGGCCATCGAGGTCGGCAAGGCCGTCGCCGCCGCCTGGTTTGGGGGTGCCGCGCCAGGGCGAGCCAGGGGTGTGCTTCTGGCACCAGTAGTTGTTCATCAGCACGCAGCGCTTCTTCTCCACCTGGACGCAGGTCACCGCGACGCCGCCGGGCGCGAGCAGATTCTTCTGGGCCTCCGCGCACCAGTTTTCGGCGCGGGCCGGTTCGCTGGCGACCTTCGGCGCGGTCTGTGCGACGGCGATCGAAGCAAAGAGCAACAGCGCCACTATTCCCACAGCGTGCGTGATCTTCATGTCTCATCCCCCGGTCGAGCTTTCGACCGTACGATCCCATTTGACTCTGTCCACGGTTTTCCTCATAAACCGCCCCTTCTCGCCACCGGCTTGCCGTGTGGCGCGAAAACTACATGACGGAATGACTCGAAGCCGCCGTTGAGATCGCACCCTTTCGGGGGGCCGGCCCGGATCGAACTAAAAGAGTGACTTATGTCCAAGCGCCATAGCGCCAAGTACAAGATCGACCGCCGTATGGGCGAAAACCTCTGGGGCCGGCCGAAGTCGCCGGTGAACCAGCGGTCCTACGGCCCCGGCCAGCACGGCCAGCGCCGCAAGCAGAAAGTCTCGGACTTCGGTCTGCAGCTGCGCGCCAAGCAAAAGCTGAAGGGCTACTACGGCAACCTGACCGAGAAGCAATTCTCGCGCACCTACGAAGAAGCCGCGCGCCGCAAGGGCAACACGGCTGAAAACCTGGTGGGCCTGCTCGAGTCGCGTCTGGACGCCATCGTCTACCGCGCCAAGTTCGTCCCGACCCCGTTCGCCGCCCGTCAGTTCGTCAACCACGGCCACGTGCTGGTGAACGGCAAGCGCGTCAACATCGCCAGCTACCGCGTGAAGCCGGGCGACGTCGTGAGCGTCCGCGAAAAGTCGCGCAACATGGCCCTGGTCATCGAGGCCCTGGCCTCGGGCGAGCGCGATTTCTGCGAATACGTCACCGTCGAAGCCAAGGCGATGAGCGCGACCTACGTCCGGATCCCGGAACTGTCGGAAGTGCCTTACCCGGTGAAGATGGAACCCAACCTCGTCGTCGAATTCTACGCTTCGTAAGCGTCGACCTCGAAAACGATCGGAAAGGCCCCGGAGAAATCCGGGGCCTTTTTCGTTTTGGCCCCTTGAACCGCCATAATGGCCCCCTAAATCCTGAGAGCGGGCCGGGCCCCTCTGGCGAGTGATGCAAGCACTCGTGATGTCGGACCGCATCGGGTGTTCTCGATGTCTGGGTCCGGTTGTCCCCCTCCCTCCACCGCCGGATCCAGCTTCGGGAGCACCCGTCCATCAACAGGACAGGGTCCCGATATGCCGCTTCTGATGTGCCCCAATTGCGACGCCTCCATGCAGGCCGTCCAGCGCGCCAGCGTCGAGTTCGACATGTGCCCCCAATGCCGGGGCGTGTGGCTGGACCGCGGCGAACTGGAGAAGCTGATGGCCATGGAGCGGGGCGAACCCCAGACCGCGACGCCGCGCCTGCCCGACTATGAGCGGCCCCGCGAGCGATCGGATCCTCGCCCCGAACACCGGCGTGAAGACTACCGTCACGACGACGAGCGCCGCCATAATGGCCAGGGCCACTACGGCAAGAAGAAGCGCTTCGACCTGTTCGACATCTTCGACTGATCACGACCTAGAGCCATGAACCACTTCAAGACCTTCGCCCTTCTGGCCGGCCTGACGGCGCTGTTCGTCGGAGCCGGCTACATGATCGGCGGCCCAACCGGCATGCTGATCGCCCTGGTGTTCGCCGTGGGCATGAACCTGTTCTCGTACTGGAACGCCGACAAGATCGTGCTGCGAATGTACGGCGCGATCGAGGTCGACGCCCGCCATCCCGAGCCGCTGGTCCGGGCCTATGTCGCCGACGTCGAGGACCTTGCGCGCCGCGCTGGCCTGCCGCGTCCGCGCATCACGGTGATCGACAGCGACCAGCCCAACGCCTTCGCCACCGGCCGCGACCCTGCCCATGCCGCCGTGGCGGCCAGCACCGGTCTGCTGGGCCTGCTGGACCGCGACGAGATCCGCGGCGTCATGGCTCACGAGCTGGCCCATGTGAAGAACCGCGACACCCTGACCATGACCGTGACGGCCACGATCGCCGGCGCGATCTCGGCCTTGGCTAATTTCGCGTTCTTCTTCGGCGGCTCGCGCGACGACGAGGAGCGCCCGGGCGGCCTGATCGGGACCATAGCCCTGGCCATCCTGGCCCCGATCGCCGCCATGCTGGTGCAGATGGCCATCAGCCGCTCGCGCGAGTACGAGGCCGACCGGATCGGCGCCGAGATCGCCGGTGACGGCCGGGCCCTGGCCCGAGCGTTGGAGAAGATCGAGGCCTATGCCCGGGGCGGCGCGGTCAATCTCGAGGCCGAGCGCAATCCGGCCACGGCGCACCTGTTCATCATCAACCCGCTGGCAGGTAAGGGCGCCGACAACCTGTTCTCGACCCACCCGGCCACCCGCAACCGGGTCGAGGCCCTGCTGCGGCTGGGTGTCAGCCAGGCGACGCGGGGGCGGGTCGGCACGGCCGTGCCCACGGCGGGGCCGAGCCGGCAGCCCGGTCCCTGGAGCTGAAAGCCGCGACAATCTGTCGCTCCGAGCATGGTTTCCGCCGTCCTTAACCCTGCGACAAGGCCCAGGCCCTATCGTGTGAAACGCTTGGGGGAAAAGCCATGACCATGACGCTCGAAGTTCAGAAGACCACCGGCATCGTCGGGCTGCTGGAGGCCCTGTCGGCCGAGATGTCGATCGCCGCCGTGTCGTGCGGTCACCTGGACAGCGCCTTGGGCCAGCTCCTCGAGGCGGTGCCGCTGGAAAGCCGGCTGAAGGTGATGCAGGAGCTGCACATGGTCGACATGCTGGCCCAGCACATCACCGCCATCACCGACTTCACCGCCGGCCTGGCCACCTCGATGGCCGCGGACGGCTCCCCCGACGTCGACGCGGCCCTGTCGCGCATCACCCTGGGCGACGTGGCCGCGCGCCTGCGCGAGACGCTAAACGCGAAGGCGGCCTAAGGGGCCGCCACCGGCAGCACCGGGTTGTATTCCCACGTCCAGGGCATCCCCACGTCGCCCAGCGCCGCCTTCAGCAGCGGCGGGAAGATCCGCGCTCCGACGCCGCTGTCGCTCAGCAGCAGCAGGCAGCGCTCGCCGCGCTCGACGCAGATCAGCTGATTGTCGGTGATGTCGTTGTGGCCGCCCTTGTAGAAGGCGTGGCCCTGGGGACCGTCGAACACCACCACGCCCAGGCCGGCGGCCAGACCGATCCTGGCGTTGTCGGGATTGTCGACGATCAGGAACGGCGGGAACTGGTTCTTGCCGACGATTGGGAAGCTGGCCTTGGTCCGCTCGGCCCGCGCCTTGGCTGAAAGACCTTGGCCCGAGACCATGGCGGCCGCCAGCTGCGCCAAGTCGTGGAT
>NZ_JBFTZS010000377.1:0-4601 GCF_056406675.1 Caulobacter sp. P1_B12_2
GTACTAGAATCGAGCTTGGGACGGGAAGCGCCGACACAGGTGTTCAAGGCCCAGGGGGAAACCGAGATGGCCGCGAACGCCGCGCAGGACCGTGTCCGCATCCTCATCGAGGGTGAAGCGCCGCGCTATGTCGTCGCCGTACCGCTCAACCGAATACGGATCACCGAGCCCCGCATCTGCGGGGACGATCGGCTTGCGGCTCAGGCGCACTGGAAATGACAAGAACAAGTTCGAGGGAGAATTACGTGAAGAAGCTGCATTTCGTTGGCGCGTCGGTGCTGGCTCTCGTCGTCGCGGGACCCGCCCTGGCGCAGAATCAGACGCCGCCGCCCGCCAACGCCGCCTCGACCGTCGAGGAGATCATCGTCACGGCGACCAAGCGTGAGCAGACCCTCCAGGACGTGCCGATCTCGGTGGCGGTGACCAGCCAGAAGACCATCGAACGGGCCCAGATTCGCGACCTGATCGACCTGCAGTCGGTCGTGCCGTCTCTGAAGGTTTCGCAGTTCAACGCCGCCAGCCAGACCAACTTCATCATCCGGGGCTTCGGCAACGGCAACGGCAACGACGGCATCGAAAGCTCGGTCGGCGTGTTCATCGACGGCGTCTACCGTTCGCGCTCCGCCTCGGCCCTGGACGATCTGCCAGAGGTCGAGCGCATCGAAGTCCTGCGCGGACCGCAGTCGACCCTGTTCGGCAAGAACGTCTCGGCCGGCGCGATCAGCATCGTGACCAAGCAGCCGCAGTTCGAGATGGGCGGCAAGGCTGAGGTCAGCCTCGGCAACTACAACCAACGCCTGCTCAAGGGCACCGTCACYGGCCCCCTGAGCGACACCGTCGCCGTGCGCCTGTCGGGCAGCATGAACAAGCGCGACGGCTACGCCACCAACGTCACCACCGGCAATGACGTCAACGACCGCGACCGCTGGTCGATCCGCGGCGACGTGCTGTGGGTCCCGACCGACCAGACCTCGGTCCGTGTCATCGCCGACTACAACAAGATCACCGAGGTCTGCTGCGCGGTGAACTCGGTCTACAACGGCCCGGCCACCCAGTTCATCGGCGCGCCGTCGCCGTTCGGCCTGGGCAAGCCGGTCAGCAATCCGGCCAAGATCTTCGACCGTGACGTCGTCTTCAACACCGACCCGTCCAACCGCCTGACCGGCAAGGGGATCTCGGGCCAGCTCGACCAGGACCTGGGCGTCGCCAAGCTGACCGCGATCACCGCCTATCGCGAACAGACCAGCGCCTCCTTCCAGGATGTCGACTTCACGGGCGCCGACCTCGCCAACAAGGGCGACGGCAACAAGATCAAGACCTTCACTCAGGAACTGCGCCTGGCCTCGAACGGCGACGGCCCGTTCAACTGGCTGGTCGGCGGCTTCTATCAGGACGAGAAGCTCGATACCGGCCGGACGATCAACTACGGCTCCGACATCCGCGCCTATACCGAAGGCCTCAGCGGCCAGGTCCCGGCCGCCCTGCTCGCCGCCCTGCCGGCGGCCATCCGTCCCGCCCTGACCGGCAGGTCCAACCTTTACGCCCTGGAATTCCTGCAGAGCCTGGTCACGCCGTCCATCGTTCCCGGCAAGACCTACTTCCAGGCCGGCCAGGGCATCGACGACGACTATTCGATGAAGCAGCGGTCCTATTCGCTGTTCGGTCAGGCCGACTACAAGATCACCGACAAGCTGACCGTCACCGGCGGCCTGTCCTATCTGAACGACCGCAAGCGCGTGGTATCCGATGTCGTCCTGCGCGACCCGTTCTCGGCCCTGAACCTGCAGGCGGTGCCGCAATTCACCGCCCTGGGTCTGCCGGGCAACCTGTACGGCGCCCTGGGCAGCCTGCAGTTCTACTACGGCAACTCGCCGACCCACGGTCCGATCAACTTCCCCAACGCCACGGAGTCGGGCGAACTGAAGGGCGACAAGATCACCTACGCCGTTCGCGCCGCCTACGACTTCGGCTGGGTGAACGCCTATGTCAGCTATTCGACGGGCTGGAAGGCCGGAGCCTACAACCTGTCGTCCGACAGCCGGCCGCCGAACGCCAACGGCGTGGGCCGCACCGCCGCGCCCGAGGACGTCAGCGTCTACGAAGCCGGCCTGAAGGCCAACTTCCAGGGCGGCTACCTGAACCTCGCGGTCTTCGACCAGTCGATAAAAGGCTTCCAGTCCAACGCCTACACCGGAATCGGCTATAGCCTGGTCAACGCCGGCGAGGAGTCGGTGAAGGGCTTCGAGGTCGACAGCGCCTGGCGGCCGATCGAGTGGCTGTCCCTGACGGCGGCGGCGACCTATCTGGATCCGACCTACGACTCGTTCACCGGCGCGGCCTGCGTGAACTACGACACCGTCCGTTGTCCGGTGAACGTCTCCACTGGCCTGCGCCCCAACTTCCGTGACCTGACCGGCGACCGTCCGGCGGGCATCCCGAAGTGGAGCGCGTCGACCTCGGCGACCGTCTCGCATGATCTGGGCAAGGGATATGCCGGTTATCTGCGCGTCGAGTACGACTATGTCAGCAAGACGCAGCTGACCGAGACGACGCCGCCGAACCTGTCGACCTGGGGTCAGAACGTCGTCAACGCCAGCCTCGGCGTCACGAACGACGCACATCAGATCGAGGTCACCCTCTGGGGGCGCAACCTGACGAACGACGAGAGCCTGATCGCCAACTTCCCGACGGTGGCCCAGGACGGCAGCTACAGCGGCTATCCGACCGCGCCGCGCACCTACGGCGTGACCCTGCGCAAGACGTTCTAGTCTATCGATAGACTGCAAAGCGCCGCTCGGCCCTCGCGGGTCGGGCGGCGTCTTCGTTCCGAGGCCTGCGGCGGCTTAGCCGGCCAGCACCTCGAAGCCGACCGATCGAGGCGGCGCGCCGCCGTTGCACGTGCCGGCCGGGCAGGCCGAGAGCGCGACCACCAGATCCATTTCGGCGCGCAGAACGATCGCCGCGCCAGGCCGCGATAGCGGCTCGACGATGGCGAGCCGGCCCTCGTCGCTGATGTCCACATTCATGAAGAAATTGAACGTCTGCGGCGGAGACGCGGGATCGATCCCGAACGCCCGCAACGCCGCGTTCAGGTTGTCCTGGCAGTTCGGATGGTCGTTCAGGCCGTACTGCATCCGATACATTTCGAGGCTGCAGGGGGCATAGAACATGTCGTGCCGCCCGACGTCGTCGGCGACGATGGTCAGCATCCTGTTGCTGCGATCCGACCACAGGACGTCACCCGTCGTGAGGCGAACCTTTTCGTTGTAGTCGAAGGACCGGCCGGTCGAGAGCCGCTCCGCCCCGTCCGCCGAATAGGCGACGAGGTCGCCGGTCTGACCGCCCTCGGTGTCCACGATCCGCAAGCGTTCGCCCTTCCGCAGCCGCAGGCCCACGCCGCTCGCGGCGGGCACCGTTCTCAACTCGGTCATGCAGACCTCCCTTTGCCAGGGCGAAAGGCGCTGGCGGGCGAGATGAAATCACTAGATGGGCTGGTGCCGGATGAGGGGATTGAACCCCCGACCTTCGGTTTACAAAACCGCTGCTCTACCGCTGAGCTAATCCGGCCAACACCGCTACGCCGAGCGGGCGTTCTCCTTAGCGGCAACGACGGGGGGCGGGCAAGAGCGGCGACCAAGCTCATCCATTGCCGTGTCGCCAAACCAAGCTAAGGTGCCCCTCAAACAACTGTTCGTTAGGGGCGGCGCATGCGGATTTTGCGGACGATGGCGGCGGCGACGGCCGTCTTGGCGCTGGCGGTCGGTCCGGCCTGGAGCGCGCCCAAGGCCGCCGCCCCGAGTTCGAGCGCGAGTCTGACGGCGTCCACGCCGGACGCCGCGGGTTTCTCGCCTGAACGTCTCAAGCGCCTGGACGCCTACATGCAGGGCCTGGTCGACCAAGGGCACTTGCCGGGCGCGATCACGATGGTCGCCCGCCACGGCAAGATCGTCAGCTACGAGACCTTCGGCAAGAAGGCGATCGGCGGCGCGCCGATGACCAAGGACACGATCTTCCGGATCTATTCCCAGACCAAGCCGGTGACTGGCGTGGCGATGATGATCCTGTTCGAGGAGGGCAAATGGCGCCTCGACGATCCGGTCACCAAGTTCGTGCCCGAGTTCGCCCATCTCCAGGTCTACAAGGGCCAGAACCCGGACGGGACCTTCATCACCGAGCCGGCGACGCGCGTGCCGACCATGCGCGAGATCATGAGCCACACGGGCGGCTTCGCCTATGGTCTGCGCACGGACCAGCCGGTCGAGAAGGCCTATCGCGACAGCGGCCTGCTGGGCTCCAAAACCCAGGCCGAGTTCCTGGGCGCTCTCGTCAAGCTGCCCCTTGCCAGCCAGCCGGGGACCGAGTGGCGCTACAGCGTCTCGGTCGACATCCAGGGGCTGATCGTCGAGCGGCTGTCGGGCATGAGCCTGGCCGACTTCATGAAGAGCCGGATCTTCGATCCCCTGAAGATGACCGACACCGCCTTCTGGATTCCACCGGCCAAGAGCGATCGCCTGGCCGCGCTCTACATTCCCGATCCCAAGACCCGCGCCTTGAAGCCGGCCGACAACTTCATGGTGCTGGACGTCACCAAGCCGCCGGCC
>NZ_JBFTZS010000378.1:0-4596 GCF_056406675.1 Caulobacter sp. P1_B12_2
TAGCAATACACTATCCATTTTTGCTTTAGGCGGCATTAATGAAATAGGAAAAAATATGTATGCCGTTCAATATGACGACCAGGCCAGCGTCGAGCTGTGGCGGTTCGCGGCCGACGCGACGGCGACCTTGCCGGCGGCCAGCGTGCAGGTGCTCGGCGGGGCCCTGACGGCGGCGGGCGTCCCCTGGAAGGTCGGCGATCGTCGAGACGTGACCGTTCAGGTCGAGGTCACGGCCGGCGCGGCCTCGATCCTGCTGGTCACGACCTGGCGCTGATCGCCCGGTCCAGCTCCAGGATCGCGCAGACGATGTGGTAGAACGAGCTGGCGGGCGCGGCCTCGTCGACGAAGGTCCCATCCGCCCGCAGCTTGTCGCGCCACAGGCCCTTCACGGGCGTGTCGAAATACTTCAGCAGGGCCTCGGCGCCGTTGGCGGCGGTGGTCCACCAGTGCGCGTCGCCCGTGATCCGTGCGGCCAATACGCCGGCCTTGATCTGCTCGGTCTGGGCCCAGAGGCGGGCGATGTCGTCGTGCACGCTCATGTCGTCGAGCAGGGCGAAGATCGCCACGCCGCGCTTGGCGTCGACGCCAGGGCCCTCGCCGATCCCGATCATCCGCAGGGCGGCCGCGGTCGCATCGTCGCGGCCCGCCAGCTGGCCCCAGCGCAACAGCAGCCAGGCCCACTCGAACTGGTGGCCCGGTTCGACGATCCGGCCGTCCACGCCCGGCGCGGGATTCCAGTCGCCGTCGTAATACTCGCGCAGGCCGCCGCTCTTGGGATCGATGAACTTGGTCAGCGCCAGTTCGGCGATCTCGTCGGCCATGGCCCGCCAGCCCCCATCTCCTGGGGCGTCGCCCCCCGTGTCGATCCAGGCCAGGCTGGCCTCGAACAGGTGCATGTGCGGGTTGGACAGCAGCGGCAGCGTGCGGGGATGGGTCTCCTCGAAGCCGGCCACCGGGTGTTTCAGCGTGGCGTAGAGGGCGTCGCGCAGGGCGATCGCCAGGGCCGGCAGGTCCGTCCGCTCGGGCAGGACCGAGCTGGCCATGGCCAGGCCGAACAGGCCGAAGGCCTGGTCGTAGAGGTCCACCCGATCGTCCAGGGGCGCGCCGTCGGCGGCCACCAGGGTGCGCATGAACCCGTCCGGGCGGCGGTACTTGCCCAGATAGAAGTCCAGCCCGTGCTCCAGCGCCTGTTTCCAGGGGCCGTCCCAGCCGAGCAGCCCGGCCACGGCGTAGGAATAGATCTGGCGGGGCTGAACCCGCGCCCGGCGCGGGGCTTCGACCGCCGTGCCGTCCAGGGCGATCTTCTCGAAGAAGCCGCCGTTGACCTTGTCGGCGCCGACGTCCCACCAGATCGGAAAGGCGTGATCCAGGGCCCAGGCCTTGAGGTCGTCGCGTTGGCGGACAAGGCGGGCGAAGTCGTCGGTCATCTGCGATCCTTGCGGCGGCGCTGGGGGCCGGGTCGTTCTAGGCTGTCGCCCCGGGGTTCGCCAACCCCCGGGCCGCATTGCCCGCCTTGTCGCGCCGCGGACCCTGGCGTAAGGCGGGACATGTCCGGAAAAGCGCCGCTGAAAGCCGTCTTCTTCGATCGTGACGGGGTGCTGAACCTCGACCACGGCTATGTCTGCGAGCCCGAACGGCTGGACTGGATTGACGGGGCTCGGGAGGCGGTCGCGACGCTGAACGCGGCGGGGATCAAGGTGCTGGTGGTCACCAACCAGTCGGGCGTGGCGCGCGGCTATTTCACCGAGGCCCAGGTCGACGCCTTTCATGCGGCCCTGCAGGACGGTTTGGCGAAGGTCGGCGGCCGGATCGACGCCTTCTATGTCGCGCCCCACCACGAGGACGCCGTCGAGGACCGCTATCGCCATCCCGACCATCCCGACCGCAAGCCCAATCCCGGCATGATCCTGCGCGGCCTGGCCGACTGGTCGCTGGCGCCGGAGGAAGCCGTGCTGGTCGGCGACAAGGGCTCGGATGTCGAAGCTGCCCGCCGGGCCGGGGTCGAGGGGCTGCGTTTCCGCGGCGGCGACCTGCTGGCCTTCCTGCGCGAAAGCCTGGGCGAGCGATTTCCGTCGGACCGCTAGGGGCTTTCCCGGCTTGGCGCGGGACCCCAGGGCGGATAAACGAGCCTGAAACCTCAGAAAACATAAAGCGCAGGTCCATGCAGATCTTCCTCGACAGCACCGACACCAAGGTCATCGCCGACCTGGCCTCCACTGGCCTGGTGGACGGGGTGACCACCAACCCGACCCTGATCGCCAAGGCGGGCCGCCCGATGCTCGAGGTGATCGCCGAGATCTGCGACCTGGTGCCGGGCCCGATCAGCGCCGAAGTCGCCGCCACCACCCACGAGGCGATGATCGCCGAGGGCAAGAAGCTGGCCGCCATCGCGCCCAACGTGGTCGTGAAGATCCCGCTGACCCGCGACGGCCTGATCGCCTGCGCCGCCTTCGCCGGCGAGGGCATCTCGACCAACGTCACCCTGTGCTTCTCGCCGACCCAGGCCCTGCTGGCCGCCAAGGCCGGCGCGACCTATGTCTCGCCGTTCATCGGCCGCCTGGATGACTACGGCTTCGACGGCATGGACCTGATCCGCGACATCCGCGCGATCTATGACAACTACGGCTACGAGACCGAGATCCTGGCCGCCTCGGTGCGCAACGTCGCCCACGTCAAGGATGCTGCCATCATCGGCGCCGACGTGGTCACCATCCCGCCGTCCACCTTCGCCGACCTGTTCAAGCACCCCCTGACCGACAAGGGCCTGGAGCAGTTTCTGAAGGATTGGGCGGGAACCGGTCAGTCGATCCTCTAGGGCGGCCTTTTCCTGCCGAAATACCGCGCGGCCCCGGAGAAATCCGGGGCCGTTGCATTTTGCGACTGCGAAGACTGTTCGCAATTGCGAGTTCGTGCGTTAGGGTCTCGTTAGCTTTCGCGGAGCGCGCCCATGAACGCCGCCGACATCGCCGTCGATATCTGCATCGCCTCCGCCGAGGAGGCCCTGCGCTTTTCCGGATTCGTCCAGGCGTTCCTGTCGCGGAACGGCTTCCCGTTCGTGATGATCCACAATGCGCCGGACCTTTCGGGCGAGCGCCGCAAGGTGGTGTTCGAAGACGCCCTGGTCAGCCGCAAGTTCGCCAGCGAATGGCGGATGGGCGGTCCCGAGCCTTGCGGGGCCTAGGCCGGGCAAGGGCTTGTGGTCAAGCTGGCGTAACGCTGTTTGCGCTTTCACGAAACCGGCCTAGATAGGGAGATCATTTCTCTCTGTCGCCGAGTTGCGCCATGAACGACCCCAAATCCGCCCTTCCTCCGGTCGTCGGTTCCGCGCTCGACCTGATCGGCCGCACGCCGATGATCGAGGTCCGCAACCTCGACACGGGCCTCTGCCGGCTGTTCCTGAAGCTGGAGAACCAGAACCCCGGCGGCTCGATCAAGGACCGCGTGGCCCGCTCGATGATCGAGGCGGCCGAGGCCGACGGCAGCCTCAAGCCAGGCGGCACGATCATCGAGGCGACGGCCGGCAATACGGGCCTGGGCCTGGCCCAGGTGGCGACCCTGAAGGGCTACAAGCTGATCCTGATCGTGCCGGACAAGATGGCGCGCGAGAAAATCCTGCACCTGCGGGCCATGGGCGTGGACGTTCGCCTGACCCGCAGCGACGTCGGCAAGGGCCACCCGGAATACTACCAGGACATGGCCCAGACCCTGGCCCAGTCGATCCCCGGGGCGATCTACGTCAATCAGTTCGAGAATCCGGCCAATCCCCGCGCTCACGAGACCACGACGGCGCCGGAGATTTTCGAACAAATGGGCGGCGACATCGACGCGGTCGTGGTCGGCGTCGGCTCGGGCGGCACCCTGACCGGGGTCGGTCGGTTCATGGCCCAGCATTCGCCGAAGACGCAGATGGTGCTGGCCGATCCGGTCGGCTCGATCCTCTGCGAATACGTGGCGACCGGGTCCTACGGCGAGGCCGGGTCGTGGATCGTCGAGGGCATCGGCGAGGACTTCATCCCCGCCGTGGCCGACATGAGCCTGGTCAAGCACGCCTATTCGATCAGCGACCGCGAGAGCGTCGACACCGCCCGCCTGCTGCTGCGCAAGGAGGGCATCCTGGCCGGCTCGTCCTCGGGCACCCTGCTGGCGGCGGCCCTGCGCTACTGCCAGGCCCAGACCGAGCCCAAGCGCGTGGTCACCCTGGTCTGCGATACGGGTTCGAAGTACCTGACCAAGATGTTCAACGACATGTGGCTGGCGGCGCACGGCTTCGACCAGCGCGAGCTGCACGGCGACCTGCGCGACCTGATCGCCAAGCGCTACGCCGACGGCGGCGTGGTGGCCATCGGCTCGGACGACACCCTGCTGACCGCCTACAACCGCATGCGCAGCGGCGACATCAGCCAGCTGCCGGTGGTCGATCACGGCAAGCTGGTCGGCATCCTCGACGAAAGCGACATTCTGGCCGCCGTCGAGGGCGTCGAGGACGACGACCGCGGTCCGAAGTTCAAGACCAAGGTCGGGGCGGCCATGACCAAGGCGGTCAACGGCTTCTATTCCCGCGCCGACTACATCGAGATCGTCCGCGCGGCCCAGGCG
>NZ_JBFTZS010000379.1:0-4582 GCF_056406675.1 Caulobacter sp. P1_B12_2
CCACGACCCTAGGCCCTGGCCTGGCGACCGGCCCGAACCGCCGCCGCCAGATCGTCCAGCATCCGCACCGAGGTCTCCCAGTCGATGCAGGCGTCGGTGACAGACTGGCCGTAGGTCAGGGGTTGGCCCGGGACGATGTCCTGGCGGCCGGCGACGAGGTTGCTCTCGATCATCACCCCCATGACGGGCGAGCGTCCGGTCGCCACCTGGGCGCAGAGATCGGCGATCACCGCGGGCTGGTTCTCGTGGTTCTTGCCGCTGTTGGCGTGGCTGGCGTCGACCATGATCCGCGGCGGCAGGCCGGCGGCGGTCAGGGCCTGGGCCACCGCGGCGACGCTGGCGGCGTCATAGTTGGGGGTCTTGCCGCCGCGCAGCACGACATGGCTGTCGGCGTTGCCCGTGGTGGTGGCGATGGCGGCGCGGCCTTCCTTGGTCACGGCCAGGAAATGGTGCGGCTGTGCGGCGGCCAGCACCGCGTCGACCGCGACCTTGACGTCGCCGTTGGTGCCGTTCTTGAAGCCCACCGGGCACGACAGGCCCGAGGCCATTTCGCGGTGGATCTGGCTTTCGGTGGTGCGTGCGCCGATCGCGCCCCAGGCCACCAGGTCGGCGATATATTGCGGCGTGGTGACGTCGAGGAACTCGCAGGCCGCCGGCAGGCCCTGGGCGCTGACGTCCAGCAGCACCCGCCGCGCCAGCCTCAGGCCCTCGTTGATCCGGAAACCGCCGTCCAGGTCGGGATCGTTGATCAGCCCCTTCCAGCCGACCGTGGTGCGCGGCTTCTCGAAATAGACCCGCATGATCACTTCCAGCTCGCCGGCGTGACGTTGGCGTTCGACGGCCAGGCGGCGGGCGTAGTCGAGGGCGGCCTTGGGGTCGTGGATCGAGCAGGGGCCTATGACCACCACCAGGCGGTCGTCGCGGCCGTTCAGCACCGCGTGCACGGCATTGCGGGCGTCCCCGACGATCTCGGCGATCGACGAGGTGGCCGGCGCCTCGCCGATCACCTGGGCCGGCGGGCTGAGGGTCTGGAGCTTCTGAATCCGCAGGTCGTCGGTGGGGACCGGCAGGGAGACGAGATTGGGGGCGGTCGAGGAAGGCATGGCGTAACTCCGGGAAACTGGGACGTCCGGGAGCCATGAAAAAAGCCGCCCGGGAGAACCCCTGGCGGCTGGTGAAGACATTCTGCGGCGCTGAATTCAGGCCGAACAATCCCCTCCCGGCGCCAGAGGCGTCGGATAGCTAAAATACCAAAACAGCTGTTGGCTGGCGGCGAGGATCATGAGGCCGACCCTAAAGCCACGTTCGCCGTCTGTCACGCCCTTAACGACGCGGGGTGGATCGGGCCTCGGCAGCCGCCTAGGCCGCCGCCCCGTCCGGCTTGCGCAAATAGATCGACCGCTTCGGCGCCGACATCACCCGGTGCAGCATCGGCTCGAAGGCCTCCAGCGGCATCGACGTGTAGGCCGGGTCGAAGGCTTCCTGGTCGTAGATATGGCAGAACTGGGCGGTGTATTCAAAGCTGGGATGGCCCCTGAACTGGTCGCGCATGTCGCGGTCCAGGCCCAGGTGGTGGAAGAAGTAATAGCCCTGGAAGACGGCGTGGTGCGCCACCATCCAGTGGTTCTCCTCCGAGACGAAGGGCTGCAGGATCGCCGCGGCGATGTCGGCGTGATTGCGCGGGCCCAGGATGTCGCCGATGTCGTGCAGCAGGGCGCAGACCACGTATTCCTCGTCGCGGCCGTCCTGGAAGGCGCGGGTGGCGGTCTGCAGGCTGTGGTCCAGCCGGTCGATCGCGAACCCGCCGCAGTCGCCCTGCAGCAGCTTGAGGTGCGAGACCAGCCGGGTGGGCAGTTCGCGGCCGAATTCCATCGAGGCGTTGGCGATGATCGACCAGTCCTGCGGCGTGCCGTCGACCATCGCGTGGAACTTGGCCCGCTCGTGGTCATCCGGATGCTGGTGACCGTCAGCCATGCGTTCTCTCCCGAACATCTGTTTGACCCGATCGTGCGCCGGTCCACGGGCGCCGTCAACGCATGGCCTTGAGAAGAGGGGCGAGACCGGCTAGACGGGCTCAGCGCTTGGACGGCGCAGGCTTTTCCGTCCAATGCGGGCGTAGCTCAGAGGTAGAGCGTCTGCTTCCCAAGCAGAATGTCGTGGGTTCGATTCCCATCGCCCGCTCCAATCTTTTCAAAGACTTAAGCTAGGGAGCGCTGAAGCGGATAACGTCAGGCTTGCCGTTGCAGTTATCACAACCTTGGCGACTCCAGGCGTTCGTGCATCACTGCCGTCATGCTGGTCGACCCGRTCTCCAAAGTCCCGCTGGCGTCCCCTGAAGCCTTCGACCTGGTCCCCGCCGACGAGGTCCTGAAGGCCATTGTCGGGGCCGAGCGCTTCGACCTGTGGCGCCTGCTGCAGGAGGTGGGCGAAGACTCCTACAACAGCACCGGGCCGATCGGGAATTTCAGCCACGGCGACTACGAACCTGGCCTGCGCCTGGGCGCGATGCTCGCCGAGCACGCGTCCGGCCTGGCCCTCGACGTCGGATGCGGGCTGCTGGAAAAGCCGGCCTACATGGTGGACGCCTGCCGCTGGATCGGAATCGATCCGACCGCGACGGGCAACCCCGCCTTCTACGGCGCCCGCGAGTTTCCCTTCTATCGGGCGCTGGGCGACTTCCTGCCGTTCGCCGACCAGGTGTTCGACGCGGTCGTCTTCTCGTCGACGGCCGATCACCAGATCGAGCCCGCCCGGGCGTTTCGCGAAGCGTTCCGGGTCCTCAAACCCGGCGGCCAGCTGTTCGTGGTCGAGACCGCGCGGGCCGACGACGCCGCCTACCGCGCGTGGAAGGCCCAGCCGGTGGCGCGCTACAACCTGTTCCACGCCTGGGCCTWCACCGAGGAAACCCTGCCTGCGCTGGTCGCCGAGGCGGGGTTCGAGGTGCGCGAGCGCTTCTTTCTGGCCGGGACCGAGCTGTACGTCCGCGCGACGCGCTGACGGTTCCTCGCTCGCTCGATCCGGCCGCGGATGACGACGCCGGCCCAACCCCGGCGGTCTCGTCGTGGTGGCGGGGAACCGGAAATTGCACAGCTGCCCGCGAAGGCCGGAATCTGTGCCGTTCTGGCGCGAACATTGTTCGTGCAGCACGGGAAAACACTCCGATTTTGGTTAAGAACGGTTAAGTTGTCGCGCGCGTCGGCAGTCGGATGTTGAGCGCGCGCGTATCGGGGAAAAGTTCATGGGCAAGCTGTCGACTGGCGCGGCGAAAGCCGCTGTTGCGGAGACTTCGCGCGTGGACCGCCTGGCGCGGTTCGCCGACGGGTTGGAGCAGTTGGCCGGCCGCYGGGAGCGCGAAGCGCGCGACCCCCGGGTCGCCGCCGCCCTGAGCGAGCGCTTCGGCGCCTCGGCCCCGGAACTGCTGGCCACCCAGGACGCGGTCGCCCACCTGCTGGCCTCGTCGTTCGGCGCGCCCGGCGCCCTGCCGCCCAAGCTGCTGCTGCGCCTGCACGACACCCTGGCCTCGCTGGCCGTGCTGGCGGCCTATGCGCCGCCGCCGGTCGAAACGAACATTGTCCCGATCATCGACGTGAAGAGCCGCGCCCAGGCCGTGCGGATCGAAACCGCCGCGCGCAAGCTGCTCAAGGGGCTGGGACGCGTCCTGGCCGCCGGCGCGATCGGGGCCAGCGTGCTGAGCGCACTGCCGGCCGCGGCCCAGGTCCATGTCCAGCACGCCAACGGCGCCCATGCCGACGACGGCGACGATCGTCCGGCGGACGGCGAGGACGGCGACACCGGCAACGCCGGCGGCACGATCACCGGTCCGATCAACGGCAATTACACCAACGCCGGCGGGCCGGCCGTGAACGTCACGGTCGACGGCAGCAACGGCGGCGACGGCGGCGTGGGCTTCCTGGTGCCGCCGTTCGTGCCGGTCGGCTTCGGCGGCGACGGCGGGGCCGGCGGCGCGGGCGGAACGGCCAATGTCACGGTCACCGGCCAGGTCTCGACCACCGGCGACAACGCGGTGGGCGTGCGGGTGACCAGCAACGCCGGCTCAGGCGGCGACGGCGGCGACGGCATCGGCGCCTATGGCGAAGGCGGCAGCGGCGATCACGGCGGCGCGGGCGGCACGGCCAAGCTGACCCTGGACGGCGCCGTCACCACCCACGGCGCGGAATCCTCGGCCCTGTTCGTCCAGAGCGTGGGCGGCGCGGGCGGCGACGGCGGCTATGGCGCGGGCCTGGTCGGTTCGGGCGGCAGCGGCAGCGGCAGCGGACCCGGCGGCACGGTGGGCGTGATCAACAACGGCGTCCTGGAGACCTTCGGCAAGGGCTCGAACGGCATCCTGGCCCAGAGCGTGGGCGGTCTGTCGGGTTCGGGCGGCTCGGCCGGCGGCATCGGCGCCTTCGCGGGCGGCTCCAACGCGGCGGGGATCGGCGGCGCGGTCAATGTCGCCAACCATCACCTGATCACCACGCACGGCGACGTGGCCTACGGGATCCTGGCCCAGAGCATCGGCGGCGGCGGCGGCGCGGCCGGCGGCGCGGGCGGCATCGCGGCCCTGGGCGGCTCGGGCTCGGGC
>NZ_JBFTZS010000380.1:0-4539 GCF_056406675.1 Caulobacter sp. P1_B12_2
GTGGTGTACCAGGCGCTGGAAAAGCCGCCGGTCAAGGAAGCACGGCTGAACTCTTCTTCGCGCTGATTTGAGCGCTGGAAGATTACAAGTCGTTCACTCTGTGAATACGGCGTCATGAAGCAGACGTAACGAGTATTCGCGGAACAAGCTGGCCATTCTACCCCTCGAAGGCGACGCGGACGGCGTCGGCACGACAGGGGAAGGCCGCCATGAGCCGGTTCATCGTCAAGATTTCGAAGCTCGCGATACTGGGCCTGGCGGCCCTGCCAGCCTTGGGCCTGACCCAGGCCGCGACCGCCCAATCCAGGTCTGGCAAGCCTCCGGTGCTGGCCAAGGTCGCGGTCGGCGACCTGGACCTTTCCCGCCCCGACGACGCCCGCCTGTTCAAGGCCCGCATCGACGCCGCCAGCGTCGCGGTCTGCGACGCGCGCGTCCAGGCCGAGCGGCTGGACCGCTGGTCGGCCAAGGCCTGTCTTCTGGATATTCAGGACGAGGTTCAGTCCAAGCTGTCGCGCGACCAGGCGAAAGCCCTGCGCGCGGTCGGCGGCTGACCACGAGATCCTCCCCCCGGGGAGGTGGCGGGAGCGCCGGGCATGCCCTTGCCCGGCCGTTCATCCCTCAGAGCGCTCACGGCGTCGCATGCTCCCAGCCCCAACGGGAGACGCCACGAGGCTCCCGCCGAGTTGTTGATGAAGGCATGAGCGTCTTCCCTTCACCCTCTCCCTCCGGGAGAGGGTGATTTGGGGGGATCTACCGCCCTGGATCCCCGCCAGCGCCGCCCAAATTTCCAACCTTTCCAACGCGCTGAAAAATAATCAGCGTCACAAATCCTAGGACCTCAAACCTCCTGCACAATCAGAGATGTCCCCATCGCGGGGGAGGGCTCTTGGTACCGGCCCAAGCAGGCGATGGGGATCGAACCGAGCGGGGCCGGGCTGGCCTGGCGATCGGGTCGGCTGRGGAGGCGGGTCTCAGAAGGATCCAAGACCCCGGCCGGACGAGCGCGGGACAGCCGGGGTCGACGGGGCYGGGAGTTCAAACCGGCCTGTTCCAGGATCAGTCGGAGTCGCCGACGGCCCCTTCCGGGCGGCTTTGATCCTGCCCGCCCGAGGGGRAACGTCGATCGGGATGAAACAGGCCCTCAATCGCCGTCCCTCGGTCAAAACGGTTCGGCGGAGCGGTCAGGTCTAGCCGAAACGCAACATACAAACCCACGGTCATCCGGGCTGGGCCCGGACCGCTCCGCGCCTCCCCAACCGCTCACAGCCCGATTGGCGTGGGATCACACCCACTTGCCCCCACCTGGCCGCTAAAGCGGTCCGTAGGGGGCAAGTGTTCGCCGCACCGCGCTTTCGTTTCCGCCCCGGGCCTTCTATATGCAACCGCTCCTCGACTCCCCCGGAAGACCCATGGCCCGCATCCTGATCACCTCCGCCCTGCCGTACATCAACGGCATCAAGCACCTGGGCAATCTGGCGGGATCGATGCTGCCGGCCGACGTCTACGCCCGCTTCCAGCGCGCGCGGGGCAACGACACCCTCTATATCTGCGCCACCGACGAGCATGGCACGCCGGCCGAACTGGCCGCCGCGGCCGCCGGCCAGGACGTGGCYACCTATTGCGCCGAGCAGCACGTGCTGCAGCACGACGTGGGCCGGGCGTTCGGCCTGTCTTGGGACCACTTCGGCCGCTCGTCCTCGCCGCAGAACCACCGCCTGACCCAGCACTTCTGCGAGGTGCTGGAAGAGCGCGGCCTGATCGAGGAACGCGTCGACCAGATGGTCTATTCCATCGACGACAAGCGCTTCCTGCCCGACCGCTACATCGAGGGCATCTGCCCGCACTGCGGCTTCGAGAAGGCTCGCGGCGACCAGTGCGACAACTGCGGCAACCTGCTGGATCCCACCGACCTGAAAGAGCCCTATTCGGTGATCTCCGGCTCGCGGAACCTGGAGGTGCGCGACACCCGCCACCTCTACCTCCTTCAGACGAAGATGGCTGATCGCATCAGGACCTGGGTCGACGGCCACGCCGACTGGCCGCTGCTGGCCAAGTCGATCGCCTACAAGCACCTGGACGAGGGCCTGATCGATCGGGGCATCACTCGCGACCTGGCCTGGGGCATCCCGGTGACCAAGGGCGAGTTCCCGCGTCCGGGCTTCGAGGACAAGGTCTTCTACGTCTGGTTCGACGCGCCGATCGAGTACATCGCCGCCACCCAGGAGTGGGCGGAAGCCGGCGCCGATCGCGACTGGAAGTCGTGGTGGCGCACCGACGAGGGCGCGCAAGACGTCCGCTACGTCCAGTTCATGGGCAAGGACAACGTCGCCTTCCACACGGTCAGCTTCCCCGCGACCATCCTCGGTTCGGAAGAGCCGTGGAAGAGCGTCGACATGCTCAAGGCCTTCAACTGGCTGAACTGGTACGGCGGCAAGTTCTCGACCTCGAACAAGCGCGGCGTGTTCATGGACGCGGCGCTGGAGATCCTGCCGCCCGACTTCTGGCGCTGGTACCTGACCTCGAATGCGCCCGAGAGCAGCGACACCGCCTTCACCTGGGAGCAGTTCGCCAGCGCCATCAACCGCGACCTGGCCGACGTGCTGGGCAACTTCGTCAACCGCATCCTGAAGTTCACGGAAGGCAAGTTCGACGGCGTGATCCCCGACGGCGGCGCTCCCGGCCCGCTGGAGGAGAAGCTCTACGCCGACGTCTCGGCGCGCCTGGCGGACCTCGCCGAGCAGATGGACGCCATCGAGGTGCGCAAGAGCGCCCAGGCCCTGCGCGCCCTGTGGGTGGTCGGCAACGAGTACCTGCAGGAAGCCGCCCCGTGGACGGCGATCAAGACAGACCGCGACCGCGCCGCCGTGATCGTCCGCACCGCCCTGAACCTGGCGGCCCTCTACGCCCGCATCTCCGCGCCGTTCATCCCGTTCGCCGCCGAGAAGATCGCCGAGGCCTTCCAACTGTCCTGGCCGCCGGCCTGGCCGTCCACCGACGCCGCCGCCGAACTGTCGACCCTGCCGGTCGGCCTGTCGGTCCGCGCGCCGGAGGTGCTGTTCAAGAAGATCGAGGACGAGCAGATCGCCGAGTGGACCGCCCAGTTCGGCGGAGCCGAATAGGGTGACGAGCAGCGGTTTTGTAAACCGCTGCTCCACATTCAACGCTGTCATCCCGGACAAGCGCGTAGCGCGCCGATCCGGGACCGCCGCAAGCGCATGCGCTCAGGCGGCGGTCCCGGGTCTTCGCTTCGCTACGCCCGGGATGACAACCAAAGTGTATCGAGGGTGAGCGCGTGACGACTGAACAGCCCAGCGCCCTCGCATCCCAAACCCGCCTGGGCCTGTTCTACGTCATCTCCTATCTCGGCACCGGCGTCAGTCTGCCGTTCATCGCCACCTATTTCCGGTCGCGCGGCCTGACGGGCGCGCAGATCGGGCTGATCCTGGCCGTGCCGATGCTGGTGCGGCCGTTCACCGGGCCGGTTCTGGCGGTCTGGGCCGATGGCTTCACCCTGCGCCGCACGCCCCTGGCCCTGCTGGCCCTGGGGGCGGCGGCCGGCTACATGGCCATGCTGGCCGCCCCGGGTTTCTGGGGGCTGCTGGCCTGCTGGCTGGTCGGCATGACCTTCCTGACCACCCTGACCCCGCTGATCGACGTGATCACCCTGCGCCGCTCGCGGATCGAAGGCTTCAACTACGGGGTCCCGCGCGGCAGCGGCTCGGCGGCCTTCATCGTCGCCAACCTGGCCATGGGGGCGATCCTGGCGTTCGCCGCGCCCAGCGTCATCGTCGCCTGGATCGCCACGGCGGCGGTCGGGGTGGCCGTGGTCTCGATCCTGGTCCTGCCGCCTGACCGCGTCCACGAGGGCGAGGCCGCCAGGCCGGATCGGGCCATGCGTTGGAAAGGGCTTGGCGGCCTGCTCCGCAGCAGGACCTTCGTGCTGGCCGTGATCACCGCCGGCCTGATCCAGGGGGCGCACGCCTTCTATTACGGCTTCTCGGCCCTGCTCTGGCGCCAGCAGGGGATCTCGGCCCCGATCATCGGCGTGCTGTGGGGCGTCGGGGTGGCGGTCGAGGTCGGCTTCATGTGGTTCGCCGAACCGTGGCGGCGCAAGGTCGGGCCCGAGACGCTGCTGGTGCTGGGCGGCGCCGCGGCCCTGCTGAGGTGGACCGCCTACGCCTTCGCCCCGCCGCTGTGGCTGCTGTTCCCGCTGCAGGCCCTGCACGCCCTGACCTTCGCGGCCAGTTTCATGGCCTCGCTGCGGTTGATCGAGCGCTTGGCGCCGCCGGAAAGCGCCTCGGCGGCCCAGGCGATCAACTCGGCCCTGTCGGCCGGCTTCATGCTGGGCGTGGGCACCCTGGCCGCCGGTCCGCTGTTCGACGCCTTCGGGACCAAGGGCTATCTGGCCATGGCGCTGATGGGCGGCCTGGGCTTGATCGGCGCGGTGAGGCTGGCCAGGCGAGTGGAGCGCTAGCCTGGTCGGGGAAACGCCCTTGCGGCGTGTCCCCGTCGAAAAGCGCAGTGACCCATCATGGGGAC
>NZ_JBFTZS010000381.1:0-7132 GCF_056406675.1 Caulobacter sp. P1_B12_2
GTTCTGAGCCGGGTCCAGCACCTCGAGCAGGGCCGAGGACGGGTCGCCGCGATAGTCGCTGCCCATCTTGTCGATCTCGTCCAGCAGGATGAAGGCGTTGGTGGTCTTCGCCTTCTTCATGGTCTGGATGATCTTGCCGGGCATCGAACCGATGTAGGTCCGGCGGTGACCGCGGATCTCGGCCTCGTCGCGCACGCCGCCCAGCGAGATGCGGGCGAATTCGCGACCGGTCGCCTTGGCCAGCGAGCGGCCCAGCGAGGTCTTGCCGACGCCCGGAGGGCCGACCAGGCACAGGATCGGGCCTTTCAGCGAGTTGGTGCGCGCCTGGACGGCCAGGTACTCAAGGATGCGCTCCTTGACCTTCTCCAGGCCGTAGTGGTCCTCCTCGAGCACCGCTTCGGCCTCGAGCATGTCGATCTTCTTGGTCTTGGCCTTGCCCCACGGGATCGACAGCATCCAGTCCAGATAGTTCCGGACCACGGTGCTTTCGGCCGACATCGGGCTCATGTTGCGCAGCTTCTTCAGCTCACCCTCGGCCTTGGCCCGGGCTTCCTTGGAAAGCTTGGTCTTCTTGATGCGCTTTTCGAGCTCGATCAGCTCGTCGCGCTGATCGTCGGGGTCGCCCAGCTCGCGCTGGATCGCCTTCATCTGCTCGTTCAGGTAATATTCGCGCTGGGTCTTCTCCATCTGGCGCTTCACGCGCGAGCGGATCTTCTTCTCGACCTGCAGCACCGAGATCTCGCCCTCCATCAGGGCGAAGACCTTCTCCAGGCGCTTCACGACGTCGAAGATTTCCAGCAGGTGCTGCTTGTCGCCGATCTTGACCGAGAGGTGCGCGGCGATGCTGTCGGCCAGCTTGCCCGGCTCGGCGATCTGCGGGATCGAGGCCAGGGCCTCGGGCGGCACCTTCTTGTTGAGTTTGACGTAGTTCTCGAACTGCTCGACGACCGCGCGCGACAGCGCCTCGGCCTCGGGGCCGACGCCTTGATCCTCGTTCACCTCGCCGACCTGGGCCTCGTAATAGGCCTCCTGGTCGGTGAAGCGCACCACGGCGGCGCGGCCCTTGCCCTCGACCAGCACCTTCACGGTGCCGTCGGGCAGCTTCAGCAATTGCAGGACGGTGGCCAGAACGCCGACGTCGTAGATGTCGCCCGGCGCCGGATCGTCGTCGGCCGAGTTCTTCTGGGTGACCAGAAGGATCTCCTTGCCGCCGCGCATCACCTCTTCGAGGGCGCGTACGGACTTGTCGCGACCGACGAAGAGCGGAACCACCATGTGCGGGAACACAACGATATCCCGCAGGGGCAACACAGGAAGCGTACGAATCTCAGACATGATGCCTTTTACTCCTGGCCGTCGCGTTGATCTCGCGTTCAGCCACGCGGGCCGCCGTCACCCAGACGATGCGCCTGAGTCGTACGACCCGTCCGCCCGGGACTGAGCGGATGTTCGTTATTTATGTGGACCTTTTGCAACACGGTTCAAGCGCACTCGCCTGGTAGCGGCGACGGGTCGCGGCTTACTGGCCAAGATGCAACGGCCATGCCCCCTGCCCGGCTTCACCGTGCACGATCCATGCTGACGCGCGATCGTGGACGCCTAAGTCCTGCCGCGCGGCCCGTCTGGTCGCGCCCCATCCACGCCGAGCGTCACAACAGGACACGGTCCGGTGTGATGAAAAGAGCGCGCCCGGCAAGGCCGGACGCGCTCGATTTCGCTCGCCGTAGGGAAGGCGTTTAGGCCGAAGCGGCCCCGCCCTTCTTCTCGGCGTAGATCAGCAGCGGCTGGGCCCGGCCTTCGACGACCTCGGCGTTGACCACCACTTCCTCGACACCCTCGTAGTTGGGCAGCTCGAACATGGTCYCCAGCAGGATGCCTTCCATGATCGAACGCAGGCCGCGCGCGCCGGTCTTGCGCAGGATGGCCTTCTTGGCGACGCCATGCAGGGCGTCGTCGGTGAAGGTCAGGCCGATGTTCTCCATCTCGAACAGGCGCTGGTACTGCTTGACGAAGGCGTTCTTCGGCTCGGTCAGGATCTTCACCAGGGCGGCCTCGTCGAGGTCCTCCAGAGTGGCGATCACCGGCAGACGGCCGATGAATTCCGGGATCAGGCCGAAGCGCTGCAGATCGTCGGGCTCGACGCCGCGCAGGATCTCGCCCGTGCGACGCTCTTCCGGATCCGCCACCTTGGCGCCGAAACCGATCGACTTGCCCTGGCCGCGCGCCGAGATGATGCGCTCCAGGCCCGCGAACGCCCCGCCGCAGATGAACAGGATGTTCGTGGTGTCGACCTGCAGGAACTCCTGCTGGGGATGCTTGCGCCCGCCCTGCGGCGGCACGGAGGCGACGGTGCCTTCCATGATCTTCAGCAGGGCCTGCTGCACGCCTTCGCCCGACACGTCGCGGGTGATCGACGGGTTGTCGGACTTGCGGCTGATCTTGTCGATTTCATCGATGTAGACGATGCCGCGCTGGGCGCGYTCGACRTTGTAGTCGGCGGCTTGCAGCAGCTTCAGCACGATGTTTTCGACATCTTCGCCCACATAACCGGCTTCGGTCAGGGTGGTGGCGTCGGCCATCGTGAACGGCACGTCGATGATTCGGGCCAAGGTCTGGGCCAGAAGCGTCTTGCCGGTGCCGGTCGGACCGACCAGCAGAATGTTCGACTTGGCCAGCTCGACGTCGTTGTTTTTCGAGGCGTGGTTCAGGCGCTTGTAGTGATTGTGCACCGCGACCGCGAGCACCTTCTTGGCGTGATTTTGCCCAATCACGTAATCGTCCAGGACTTCGCAGATCTCGCGCGGCGTGGGCACGCCATCCTTGGACTTCACGAAGGCGATCTTGTGCTCTTCACGGATGATATCCATGCAGAGTTCGACGCATTCATCGCAGATGAACACAGTCGGGCCCGCGATGAGCTTGCGCACCTCATGCTGGCTCTTTCCGCAGAAAGAACAATACAGAGTGCTCTTGGTGTCGCCGCTCGCGGCTTTCGTCATGGTCGCTTCTCACGCTAGGGCGGTCCAGGCCGAAGCCGGAACCACCGACTCCTTAGCGCCTATCCCGCCACCGAGGCAGCAGGATATCCGCCGGGAGTTGTCTAATCCTTGACATTCCCCGATCCGGACGCACGGCACAAGCCTTGGAGCCGATTTACAGCCCCCAAGTTCGTGGATGATGCATACGGTTTCATGGAATTCTTCTCTAAGATGGCGTTCCAGACCCTCAACGCAAGCCGAAGGCGGTTCGCTCCGTCGGCCGGCATGGCGCTAGCGCCGCGAAATCCGCGAAGAGCTTAGCGGCAAAAGCGGAATCGTGATGCAAGACGGGCTCGGTTGCGGGGCGCGTGAGCGCGGAGACGAATGGCGAAACGTTCACTGATGGCCCGTTCTTCTTTGATGGCGAGAGGCCTGTCGGCCTCGACCCCGATGACCGGGGATCTGCACGAGGGCCCGCCCCTGGTCGCCTTCGACTTCGACGGCACTCTGACGGTCCGCGACAGCTTTACGGCCTTCCTGAAGTGGCGGGTCAGCCCCGGGCGGCATTTCATCGGCATGGTTCGCCTGTTCCCGGCCGCCGTCGGCTATGTGTTCGATCGTAACCGCGGCAAGATCAAGGCCGCCGCCATTCGCGAGTTCCTGCGCGGCGTGTCCACCGAGCAGTTGGAGCGCGAGGCGCGCGCCTTCGCCCAGTCCGAGGCCCCCAAGCTGTTCCGGCCCGACGCCCTTGCCGTCTGGCGGCGCTGGCGGGCCAAGGGCGCCAAGCTGGTGATCGTCACCGCCTCGCCCGACCTGGTGGTCGCGCCGTTCGCCCGCGGCCTGGGCGCCGACCTGCTGATCGGCTCGAGACTGATGATCGGCGCCGACGACAAGGTGCTTGGCCCCCTGCTGGGCGCCAATTGCCGGGGCCCGGAGAAGGTGATCCGCCTGAAGGAGATCTTCGGCGACGATTTGTCGCTGGCCGCCGCCTATGGCGACACCTCGGGCGACCGCGAGATGCTGGCGATCGCCCACGAGAAGGGCTACCGGATCTTCCGGGGCAAGCCGGGCTGAACTCTTCATGGTTCTCCTTGCGACGTGACACGACTTCGCCGCCTCACGCGGACAGCCGCTGAAGTTCGGGGAGGGACGCGGAGCGCCGGGCCAAGCCCGGAAGCTTTGTAGACAAATACCGTTTCGACCAGGACCGACGCTCCGCGCGATCGTTATCCAGGAGCGTCCGGCGATCGGCCCTGTTCAGGCCTCGCCAGTCTTGGCCCCCGACGGGCGGGCCGGGCTCGCGTTGCCCGGTCCCTGAACGCACGGGTCGCCCCATGCCTGTCGCGCCGCCAGCCCCTTCATCAACGCCGTATCCGTGTTCCGTGCCCGGCCGGCACCAGATGACGAGGGTCGCGGCCCGCCTTGAGAGCGAACCGCCGCCGACGAGCGCGCCCGCTCGACCGCACCCCAAGGCCGCGAAGGTCGCAGGCCTTAGCGCCCTCCCCATCGCCTTGAAGTGGGTTGATTATGCGCCGACCTGAGAGGGTGGCGGGAACCCCTCTATACGCCGCAAGGGCGGRGGAGCGGCGCGCCAGCGCGCCAMGGSGTCTCACCGTCGGCTGAACCAGGGGTTCCCGCCACAAGGGCGGGAATGACGGTTCTTATAAGAGCAAGGCCCAGCCCCTCCCGACCCGTCGCCCGCAGCGGCGAGGCCGCGCCTTGAAACCTTGGCTGCCAGCCTGCTCTGGGGACTGACCGAGTCAAGGACGGCGCGCCGCGCCGCCGCGACGCGGCTGGCCGGAGGCCAGTCCTTGACTCGGTCAGTCCCCAGAGCTCCCATCCACCAAGGCTTTAAGGCGTGGCCGCATCCGGGGCGGACGAGGCGTCGCGAAGAGCATCCAATTCGCCCCACCAGATAAGTAATTCGCCAGGGTCAAACGGATACGATTTCGGCTCGGCGAGCGGGACTTCATTGTCACGGCGCACGTCGGGTAGCAGCCAGCCCACGAAGCGTTCCTCCTTGGCTGCGGCCAGCGTGCGAAACAATCCAGCCTCATCGGTTTGTAGGACAAGACGTTCGAAATCCTGAATTGCTGCGAAACTAACTTTCCGCTGATCTTCCGCCGTCATGTCAGGCTCGGCTTCCGCGCGCAGTCGAGCATTGGACAAAACATGTTCTTGAAGTTCGTGGGACATTACCAGCCAAGTGTCTAAAGTTAACACTAGGCCGCAGGTATCGGCATCGACGATGTGATGAGTTAAACCTCTTCGGCAATGTGAAAAGTAGCGCCAAAGTTGAAAGACGCCCTTGCCCAGTTCGTYGTATTTGGCCGCTGCGGCAATGGCCGGTTCGTCGGCGAATTGTGCGGCAAAGGTTAGTTTGGTTGCTTTGCATTCGATCGCCAGGGTCAAGCGCTCTTGATCGGCGACCAAAATGTCAGGACTATCGATTTCATCTCCTGGTCCACCACGCCGGTACCGATATTCTGGCGAGATTGTCAGCCCTGGCAGAGTAGCGAGCATCAAATCTATGCAGTAGGTCTCAAAGCGCCGTGCAGTTTCACTGCGCAGGGTGCCTCCACCTGCCAGAAGATCGTAGTAGAGCCCCGAACTGATCCGCTGGAAAACTAGAGTGGGAAGTGGCGCGCGCAGACGCTCGTCTTGCTCTCCGAAGGACAAGATCGGCCAACGGCGTAGAAGGCTCGGTTTGTAGGCAGTCGGCAGATCGAGTGCGCCAGCGGCAGCGACTGTTTCAGCAAGGATGGTGCCCGCTTGGCTTGAGGGCAAAGCCAGCAATCCGAGCGTTGATGCGAGCATCTGTGGAGTGATACCGATTTCGCGGAGATCGATTGTACGCTCCGCCGCCGGGTGATCGGAGAGTGCGGCAAAAAGAGCAAATCCCGCCTTCGTGAATGATTCGATCGATATTCCATAGCGTTGTTCAAAGAATTCTGCGCATCTGCCTTGTCCATAAATATAAATGGATCGATAGACATCAGGATTGTTGGCATATCCGCGTTGCCAGCCGAACTGTCTCTGGCCGATGCGGTGCATTTCTTTGAAAATGGCGCCAGGCTCAAGATGGGCTCCGGCTTCCACGTTCTCAAGATTACGCAGAGCGTTGACAAAGCGGGAGGCGCTTTCGAAGTCCCGACCGGCTGGGGTCGACGCCCCCTCAGCTTTGGGTGTTTCCACAGCAAGGTTGGTGAGCGTCTCTAGTTCCCAGGGATGCACCGTGTATCTGCTGGTGAAATGGTTTGTCGCCGCTTGGGGTGGAAAGCGGATGAAGGGTACGGCGGGGGCAGGGTCACCACCCTGCAAGACACCTATTGCCCACAACAATTGTAGGAACTCCTCGGTGTCGGTGGTGGCTAAGTCCGCGCCGAGGCGGTCACGAAGTACCCCAACGCGCTTTTGAAAATAAGGTCGTCGACCTGCGCTAACCATGGCCTTCGGCTTTCTGGCTTCTCGCGGCACGTGGGACTAGGAGCGTGGTCGTCATGCCCCGTCACGATCGCAGCATGGAAAAGCTTGCCATATTTGCGGAGATTTCGGGTAGTCGGGAATCGTTGGGTCGAAAGCCAACCTTGTCCCCCTACCTTCGCCCAAACAGCTTCTCAATATCCGCCAACTTCAGCTCCACATAAGTCGGCCGCCCGTGGTTGCACTGGCCGGAGTGCGGCGTCGCCTCCATCTCCCTCAGCAGGGCGTTCATCTCCGCGCCGTTCAGCCGCCGCCCGGCCCGGACGCTGCCGTGGCAGGCCATGGTGGAGCAGACCTCTTCCAGGCGCTCCTTCAGGGCCAGGGCCTGGCCGTTCTCGGCCAGGTCGTCGGCGATGTCGCGGACCAGGCCGGCGGCGTCGGTCTTGCCCAGAAGGGCGGGGGTCTCGCGGACCAGCACCGCGCCAGGGCCGAAGCTTTCGATGACCAGGCCCAGGGCCGCCAGCTCGTCGGCGCGGGCGACGACGCGCTCGGCCTCGGCGGGGTCCAGCTCGACCACCTCGGGCAGCAGCAGGGCCTGGCGGGCGACCCCGCCGGCGGCCATCTCGCCCTTCATCCGCTCATAGACCAGGCGCTCGTGGGCGGCGTGCTGGTCGACGATGACCACGCCGTCGCGGGTCTGGGCGACGATATAGGTCTCGTGCACCTGGGCC
>NZ_JBFTZS010000382.1:0-4519 GCF_056406675.1 Caulobacter sp. P1_B12_2
CCGACCAGCCTGACCGACGGCGAGCAGGCCCTGCTGATCGCCCTGCCGCAGTCGCCCGAGGCCCGTCGTCCGGATCGCCGTCCCGAGGCCGCCCGCGCCGCCCGCCGCGCCGTGCTCGACAAGATGGTCCGCGCCCATGTCCTGACCGAAGCGGCCGCCAGCGAGGCCGAGGCCGAGCCTCTGCCCAAGCGCGGCGCCTTCCCGACCCTGGCCTG
This sequence comes from Caulobacter sp. P1_B12_2, assembly GCF_056406675.1. Lineage (NCBI taxonomy): Bacteria > Pseudomonadati > Pseudomonadota > Alphaproteobacteria > Caulobacterales > Caulobacteraceae > Caulobacter > Caulobacter sp. P1_B12_2. Next base: position 216 of record NZ_JBFTZS010000382.1, read on the forward strand.
GCACGCGGCCGGCGAACTGGCCCTGACGGCGCCGGCCAGCCAGCCCAGCGTGGTCTCGACGATCGACGCCGACCTGCAGACCCGGCTGGAGCCGATGGCCGCCGCGGTCGCCGCCTCGCAGGGACCGGACGTGACCGCCGCCATCCTGGTGGTCGAGATCAAGGGCCGCGCCGTGCGCGCCCTGGTCGGTTCGGCTGGGCGCGAGCGGCCGGGCGGCTGGATCGACCTGACCCGCGCCATCCGCTCGCCCGGCTCGGCCTTGAAGCCGTTCATCTACGCCTTCGCCTTCGACGACGGCGCCCTGGCGCCCGACACCCAGATCGATGACGCCGCCACCCGCTTCGCCGACTACCAGCCGGAAAACTTCGACCACGTGTTTCACGACAAGGTCACGGCCCGCGAGGCCCTGGCCTATTCGCTGAACGTGCCGGCCGTCGCCACCCTGGAGAAGATCGGCCCCGACGCCTTCGCCGCCCGGCTGGAGAGCGCCGGCGTGCGGCTGGTGCGGCCCAAGACCGCGATCAAGGCCTCGGGCCTGGCCCTGGCCCTGGGCGGGGCGGGGATCACGCCGCGCGACATGGCCGTGCTCTATGCCGCGCTGGGCGACGGCGGGGTGGCCAAGCCCCTGGCCTTCACCGAGGCGGAGGCCAAGCAGCGCGAGCATCAGGGGGGGACCCGCATCGTCCGGTCCGAGGCCGCCGCCCAGGTGCTGGACATCCTGCGCGAGGCTCCGGCCCCACGCGGCCGCGCCCCGTCGGCCCTGACCAAGGGCGGACCGGCCATGGCCTTCAAGACCGGCACCTCTTACGGCTTCCGTGACGCCGTGGCGGCGGGGGTGGTCGGCGGCTATGCGATCATCGTCTGGACGGGCCGAGCCGACGGCGGCGCGCGCGGCGGCCTGACCGGACGCGACGCGGCGCTGCCCCTGCTGTTCGACGTCGCCGACGTGGTGGGCGCCCCGGCCATAGCGCCGCGTCCGATCGCGCCCAAGGCCGCGCCGGGCGCCCTGCAGCACCTGCGGCAGGCCTCCGAGGGACCCCGCCTGATCTTTCCGCCCGACGGCGCCACCGTGCAGGTCGACAGCGTCGGGCCCGCGTCGCGCGGCCTGGTCATGGCGGCCGGCGGCGAGGATCTGGCCTGGTACGTGGCCGGCGCGCGGCTGTCGGCCGATCCGGTCAGCGGCAAGGTGATCTGGCGACCGTCCGCGCCCGGGTTCTATCGGCTGAAGGTGGTGGACGGCGAAGGTCGCGCGGCCTCGGCGCGGGTGCGGATCAAGGCGCCGGCCGGCTGAAAGTTGCCATTTGGCATCTAAAATCCTATATTCGGCCAGGAGGTATCCCGCATGTCCCTGGTCACCCTGGTCGACACCGAACCCAAGGCCTTCGCGCCCGAGCCGATCTCGGACGCCGAGGCCGCCGCCATGTTCCGCGCCACGGTCAACCTGCTGAAGCTGTGGGGCGTGACCGACGAGGAAGCCGCCACCCTGCTGGACCAGCCGGTGCGCAGCTATCGTCGCTGGAAGGCCGGCGAGACCGGCCGGATCAATCGCGACGGCAAGGCGCGGCTGTCCAACCTGATGGGCGTCCACAAGGCGCTGCGGCTGATCTTCCAGGAACCGCAGCGCGGCTATGCGTGGATCAAGGCGCCCAACACGGCGTTCGGCGGGCGCTCGGCCCTGGACGTGATGATGGGCGGCGAGCTGACCGATCTGATGCGGGTGCGGCGCTATCTGGACGCCGAGCGCGGGGCCTGGTGATCGACCTCGCCGCCATCCCGCGCGCGCCGGTGGCCTGGCGCGGGGCGGTCCGGATCATCCGTAGCGCCTGGCCGCCGATCGACCTGTTCGAGGACATCGCCGACCCGGCCGACTGGCCGCTGCTGATCGCCGCCGAGCAGAAGACCAATCCGCGGCTGATGGAGACCCTCGGCAACCTGGATCTCGTGCCTCAGGACCGCTGGGTGGCGGGGGCGGGCGCCAGCTACCTGATGGCGCCGTTCACCCATGTCAGCCCCGACCGCCCCAGTCGGTTCAGCGCCGGGGCGTTCGGAGTGCTCTACGTCGCCGACCGTTTCGAGGTCGCCCTGTCGGAGACGATCCACCACCACGCCCTGTTCATGGCCGCCACGGCCCAGGCGTCGGGCTGGACCTCGCAGTTCCGCGAGATCGTGGTGGATGTGAGGGGCGCGCTGCACGACCTGCGCGGCGACGATCCGGCCCTGGAGCCGGCGCTCGACCCCGACGACTACATGTCGAGCCAAGCTCTGGGCGCCCAGCTGCGCGTCGCCGGCTCGGAGGGCGTGGTCTACCCCAGCCAGCGCCATCCGGGCGGCCAGTGCGTGGGCCTGTTCTACCCCGACCTGGCCTCGAACGCCGTCCAGGGGCGGCACCTGGACTATCACTGGGACGGCGCCCGGGTGGACCTGATCCGCGAGCCGGCGACGGGGCGGGTGTTTCGGGTGGAGGGCCGGTGACTGGACCCTTCTCCCCTTGCGGGAGAAGGTGGCGGCGCAGCCGCCGGATGAGGGGTCTCTCAAACGCAAACGCCGCGACCGGCCTAGAGGCTGTCGCGGCGTTTCTGTTCTTCAACCCCTCACCCGTCCCCGCGTTGCGGGGCCACCCTCTCCCGCAAGGGGAGAGGGAAGGGGGTCAGCAAGGCCCGCTGGCGACCCGCTCGTAGTCGTCCAGGCTGGAAATCCCGACGTTCAGGTCGTTCACCAGGCCGTTGGCCAGCGAATAGACCCAGCCGTGCACCGACAGCGGTTGGCCGCGCGCCCAGGCGTCCTGGACGAAGACGTCGGAGGCCACGTTGCGGACCTGGCGGATGACGTTCAACTCGCACAAGCGGTTGAGCTTGTCCTTCTCGGTGGGCAGGGCGTCCAGCTCGTGCCTGTGCTCGGCATGGACCTCGCGGATCGGGTGCAGCCAGTGGTCGACCAGGCCGCGCCGCTTGCCGTCGATGGCCGCCGCCACGCCGCCGCAGCCGTAGTGGCCCACGACCATCACGTGCTTGACCTTGATCACGTCGATCGCGAACTGCAGTACGCTGAGATAGTTGGCGTCCTGCGGCGGGGCCAGGTTGGCGACGTTGCGGTGGACGAACAGCTCGCCGGGGTCCAGGCCGACGATCTCGTTGGCCGGCACCCGGCTGTCGCTGCAGCCGATCCACAGATACTCCGGGCTCTGCTGGCCCTCCAGGCGCTTGAAGAACTGGGGGTCGGCCTCGGTCTTGCGCAGCGACCAGGCCAGATTGTTGCTCTTCAGGTCTTCAAGCATGGATGGCGTCCGGCTGTTGGTTGGGATGGGCGGCGACGAAGGCCGGGTGTTCGGCGCACCGCGCGGCGACCGCGCGGATAGCCGGGAACGGGGTCAGGTCGGTCTTGAAACGCTCGGCGTTATAGACCTGTGGGACCAGGCAGCAATCGGCCAGGCCAGGCGCGTCGCCGAACGCGTAGCCGCGACCGTGCTGAACGATCATCGCCTCCAGGGCCGTGAAGCCGTCGGCGATCCAGCGGCCGATCCAAGCCTCGCGGGCCGGCTCGTCGACGCCCAGGCCGGTCAAGGCCCGCAGGATGCGCAGATTGTTCACGGGGTGGATGTCGCTGGCGACGATCTGGGCCATCGAGCGCACCAGGGCGCGGTCGAAGGCGTCGGCGGGCAGCAGGGCCGGATCGGGAACCGTCTCGTCCAGCCAGTCCAGGATCGCCAGGCTCTGAGTCAGCGTCCTGCCGTCCACTTCCAGCGCGGGCAGGAGGCGTTGGGGGTTCAGGGCGGCGAAGGCCGGCTCCAGGTGCTGGCTCGAGACCAGGTTCACTGGGGCGGTGTCGTAGGCCAGGCCCTTGAGGTTCAGGCCGATCCGCACCCGGTAGGCCGCGCTGGATCGCCAGGCGCTATGGAGGGTGAGTTGCATGGCGCCTCAGACCACGGTGAAGGTCAGCGTGCCGACGCCCTCGATCGCGCCCTCGACCCGCTCGCCACGGCCGATGGGGCCTACGCCCTCGGGGGTGCCGGTGAAGATCAGGTCGCCGGCCGCCAGGGTCCACAGCTTGGAGGCCTCGGCGATGATCTCAGGGATCGTCCAGATCATGTCGGCGATCTGGCCCGCCTGGCGCGGCTGGCCGTTAACCGCCAGGGTRATCGCGCCGTCGGGCTTGGCGCGATCGGCGGGGACGATGGCGGAGATCGGGGCGCTGGCGTCGAAGCCCTTGGCGGCGTCCCACGGATGGCTCTTGGTCTTGGCGGCGGCCTGCAGGTCGCGACGGGTCAGGTCGACCCCGACCGCGTAGCCGAACACGTGGCTCATCGC
>NZ_JBFTZS010000383.1:0-5714 GCF_056406675.1 Caulobacter sp. P1_B12_2
ACGCCGTTCTTGTCGGCGTCGATGCCGGCGAACTGCTTCTCGCGGCCGATCTTGAATTCTTCCTTGCTGACCGAACCGTCGCCGTTGAGGTCCTGCTCCTTGATGAAGGTGTCGCGGGCGTGGGAGGCGGCGAAGGCGGGCGCGGCGACGCCCAAGGCAAGCGTGGCGGCGGCCAGGAGAGCGATCTTGATCTTCATGGTGCTGGTCTTTCTCAGCGCAGGGATTCGAAGGTGAGAGCGTAGGTGTAGGAGTGGCCGACCGGATCGGCGGCGGTCGGGGCGACGCGGTAGCGGGCCTGGATCTGGTAGACGCCCGACTTGGCCGGCTTGATCGTGAAGCGGCCCTGGTCGTCGCTGGTGACGTTGATCGGCGCGGCCTTGGCCTCGGCATAGTGATCGTCAGCGCCGTGCAGGGTGATGGCCTGGCCCTTCACGGGCTTGCCGTCGAACAGCACCACGAACCTGGCGTCCTGGCCGGTGGTGATCTCGCTGGGATGGGTGACGGCCACGAACTCCAGGCCCTTGCCCACCGGGGCCAGGGCCGTCGCGTTGGGCGCGCCGCGCGTCACATAGACGTCGGCCAGGGTCAGGCTCTGCATGTCCACTGGCGCGGACCCGGCGGGCGCCTTGCTGGGGTCCTCGAGGAACTCCCACTCGCCCTTGACCAGCACGGCCTTGGCGGTGCGGCCGGTGCGCTGGCCGGTGGTGATGCGATAGGTGCCGGGCGCCTCGGTCGTCACCTCGACCAGGGCCAGTTCGCGCAGGTTGGTCGGGGTCAGCGGCTTGCGCGCGCCGTCCGGCCCGACCACCGCCCAGGCGTCGGACTTCATCACCACCTCGGGCGCGAAGAAGCTTTCGGTGAACGAGCCCTGCACCGTCACCACCTTGCGGTCGCTGGCGTCGAACACGGTAGGCAACAGATAGGGCGAGTGGGCCTGGGCCGTCCCGGCCAAGGCGCCGGCGAAGGCCGCGCCGATCGCGAAGGCGGCGAAGGATAGCGAGCGGCGCATGGGCGGAATCTCCGGATGTGAGGAAGCGTCGCTGAAAGCTCTATTGCTAGTGATTCTAAGAATCAATCTCATTTAGCTTGACCAAGCCGCGCGATGGCCGTAGCTCGACCTCAACGAGATGCGAATAGTTCGCATCTACAGAACCAGACCCGGGGGTCTTCGATGTCTCGCGCCAAGCTCGCCAAGCTCACCTGTTTCGCCGCCGTCTCGGCCACCGCCCTGCTCTGCGCCCAGGCGGCGTTCGCGGCCGACGCCGCCGTCGCGACAAGGTGACGGTCACCGYGACCCGCTCGGAGAAGGCGCTGCAGGACGCCCCGGTGACCGCCAGCGTCATCTCCAGCCAGGAGATCGAGGACGGCCTGGTCAAGGACATCAAGGATCTGGTGCGCTTCGAGCCCGGCGTGTCGGTGCGCCGCGCCCCCGCCCGCTTCACCGCGGCCGGAGCCTCCACCGGCCGCGACGGCAACGCCGGCTTCAACATCCGCGGCCTGGAAGGCAACCGCGTCCTGGTCCTGGTGGACGGCGTGCGCATCCCCGACGGCTACGCCTTCGGCGCCCAGAACATGGGACGCGGCGACTATGTCGACCTCGACACCCTGAAGTCCGTCGAGATCGTGCGCGGCCCGGCCTCGGCGCTCTACGGCAGCGACGGCCTGGCCGGTTCCGTAAACTACTTCACCAAGGATCCGTCCGACCTGCTGACGTCCGGCAAGGCCTTCAGCCTGCGCGCCCGCGCCGGCTACGCCTCGTCCGACGAGAGCTGGACCGAGAGCCTGACCGCCGCCGGCCAGAGCGGCGCCTGGGAAGGCCTGATCGCCTACACCCGCCGCGACGGCGAAGGCCAGAAGACGGCGGGCACCAACGACTCCGCCAACACCGACCGCACCACCGCCAACCCCGAGGACAACCAGTCCAACGCCGTCCTGGCCCGGGTGGTCTACACCCTGAACGACCACAACCGCCTGCGCCTGACCTACGACCACCTCGACGGCGACACCAGCTGGACCGTGCTGAGCGCCATCGCCAAGCCGCCCCTGGCCGCGACCAGCGTGCTGGGCCTGACCGCCTTCGACAAGATGAAGCGCGACCGCGTCAGCTTCGACCACCGCTACACCGCCGGCGAAGGCCTGATCCAGTCGGCGACGACCACGCTATACTACCAGAACAGCACCACCCGGCAGTACTCGGCCGAGGACCGCAACACCGCCGTCGACCGCACCCGCGACGCCACCTTCGACAACGAGGTCTGGGGCGCGGCGCTGGAACTGCATAGCGACGCCACGATCGGCGGCGTGGTCCACAAGTTCGTCTGGGGCGGCGACGCCTCGATCACCCGCCAGGAGGGCGTGCGCGACGGCACGGCGCCGCCGGCCGGCGAGGTCTTCCCCACCCGCGCCTTCCCGACCACCGACTACACCCTGGCCGGCGCCTATGCGCAGGACGAGGTCGCCTTCGGTCCGGTGACCTTCTATCCGGCCGTCCGCTTCGACTACTACAAGCTGGAGCCCAAGAAGGACGCCCTGTTCACGGCCAATGTCCCGGCCGGCCAGAGCGAAAGCCACGTCTCGCCCAAGCTGGGCGTGGTGTGGAAGGCGACCGACCTGATCACGGTCTTCGCCAACGCCGCCGCCGGCTTCAAGGCCCCCTCCCCGTCCCAGGTCAATAACGGCTTCGCCAACCTGGTCTCGAACTACATGTCGATCTCCAATCCCGACCTGAAACCCGAGACCAGCGAGACCTTCGAGCTGGGCTTGCGCCTGAACCGTCCGACCTGGAACGCCAGCGTCACCGGCTTCACCGGCAAGTACGACGACTTCATCGAGCAGGTGCAGGTGCGCGGCACGTTCACCCCCGCCGACCCGGCCGTCTATCAGTACATCAACCAGTCGAAGGCCGAGATCAGCGGCGCCGAGGCCCGCTTCGTCACCGAACTGGGCGGCGGCTTCACCCTGCAGGGCGCGGCGTCCTACGCCCGCGGCAATTCGGAGAACGCCGGAAAGAAGGCCCCGCTGGTCACGATCGACCCGGTCAAGCTGGTGGCGGGCCTGTCGTACCGCGATCCCGCCGGCCGGTTCGGCGGCGCGCTGAACGCCGTCCATTCGGCCAAGGAGTCGGCCGGGCGCTCGGGCGTCAGTTGCAGCGTCACCCTGGGAACCCCGCCCCTCACCCAGACGGGCTCGGACTATTGCTGGATGCCCAAGGCCTTCACGGTGTTCGACCTGACGGCCTTCTGGAACGTCACCGACAACGTCACCCTGCGCGGCGGCGTCTTCAACATCACCGGCCAGACCTACGCCTGGTGGAGCGACGTGCGCGGCCTGGCCGACAACTCCGTCGTCAAGGACGCCTACACCCAGCCAGACCGCAACTACAGCGTCTCGCTGGCGGTGAAGTTCTAGGCCGATGAGGTTCTAGCCGGGCATCTCCCCTTCGACCGGCTGGATGCACGGGTCGCGATCGTTGTCGGCGGTCGCGGCCCGTCTTTTCATTTGAAGCCCCTGTTTTCGTGAAAGCTCCGTCAGAACAATGCGGCTTGGCCGTACGATCCAGGTCGACTACGACCCYGCCATGGACGCCAAGACCCCCGCCGACCGCTATATCCTGATCCTGCAATGCCCCGATCGTAAGGGCGTGGTCGCCGCCGTGTCCGGCTTCCTGGCCGACAACGACGCCTCGATCGTCGAGAGCAGCCACTTCAACGACGGCCTGGCCGACCAGTTCTACATGCGCACGGTGTTTCGTCCCGACGGCGACATGCCCGGGGTCGATGCGCTGCGTCGGGGCTTCGAGCTGATCGCCAAGCGCTTCGGCATGACCTGGGCCCTGCACGACTCCAGCGCCAAGCCCAAGGTGCTGATCGCCGTCTCCAAGTTCGGCCACTGCCTGTTCGACCTGCTGCACCGCTGGCGCGCCGGCCTGCTGCCGGTCGAGATCGTCGGCGTGGTGTCCAACCACGACGACATGCGCTCGTTCACCGAGTGGAGCGCCCTGCCCTATTTCCACCTGCCCACGACCAAGGCCAACAAGGCCGAGCAGGAGGACGCCTTCCTCAAGCTGGTCGATGATCTGAACGTCGATCTGGTGGTGCTGGCCCGCTACATGCAGATCCTGTCGCCGGCCCTGTGCGCGCGGCTGTCGGGGCGGTGCATCAACATCCACCACTCGTTCCTGCCCAGCTTCAAGGGCGCCAAGCCCTATCACCAGGCCTTCGAGCGCGGCGTGAAGATCATCGGGGCCACGGCCCACTACGTGACGACCGACCTCGACGAGGGTCCGATCATCGAGCAAGGCGTCCACCGGGTGGACCACAGCCACACCCCCGACGACCTGGTGACCCTGGGCCGCGACGTCGAGTGCACGGTTCTGGCCCGTGCGGTCACCTGGCACGTCGAGCACCGCGTGCTGATCGCCGGCGCCAAGACGGTGGTGTTCGACTAGAGCCTCCCTATATCCGAAGCTTCACCGAACATCGTTCGCGGCAAGCAAGGACTTCAGGATGGGCAGGATCGAAATCGCGGCGCTCTGCGCGTTGGTGGCGGGCGCCGCCCTGGGCGCTCCCGCCTCGGCGGCCGAGCACTACACCGGCCCGATCATCGACACCCACGCCCATCTGCGCACGAACGACGGCAATGGCCTGTCGCCCGCCCATCCGATCGGCACGACGGCCCTGCGGACGCTGGACCAGGCGGCCGGGGTCGAGAAGAGCGCCTTGATCGTCATCGCCCGGCGGGGCGACATGGCCGCCACCCGCGCCCTGAACGACGCGGCCATCGCGGCGGCCAAGGCCGATCCCCAGCACTTCTATCCGATCGCCTCGGTGCATCCCGCCGACGGCGACGCGGCCCTGGTCGAACTGGACCGCCTGGCCAAGCTGGGCGTCAAGGTGATCAAGCTGCACCCCAACACCCAGCGGTTCGACGTCGCCGATCCCGCCGTCGCCGCGGTGACGGCCAAGTGCGGCGAACTGGGCATGGCCGTGCTGTTCGACAGCTTCAACCCGCTGGACGCCAACGAGCTGGGCAAGCTGCTGATGCTGTCGCTGCAGCAGCCCAAGACCAATTTCATCTTCGCCCATATGGGCTTCACTCAGTTCCGCGACGTGCTGACCCTGTCCACGCTGCGCAAGCTGGGGATGGGCGGCAATGTCTGGCTCGACATCTCGGCGATCGGCACGGCCTATGCCGGCTCGCCCGTCCAGCCGGAGTTCGTCTGGACCCTGCGCCAGCATGGCGTCGACCATGTGCTGATGGGGTCCGACTGGCCGGTCGACACGCCCGCCGCCGCCATCGCCGCCGTCCGCGCCCTGGGCCTGACCGCCGACGAGGAGCGCCTGGTCCTGCACGACAACGCGGCCAAGCTGCTGGGCGCGAACTAGGGTTCGAACCCCATTGACCCGGCCCCAGGGTCCGCCTCGATAAGGGCGGCGTTCAAGCCGCCAGCGAGGTGATTCCGTGCGCTCTTCCGTCCCGTTCCTGAACCCCTCCGAGGCCGCGCGGCGGCTGGGCGTTTCGGCCAAGGCCCTGCGGCTCTATGAACAGCGCGGGCTGGTGCGCCCGCAGCGCACGGCGGCCGGTTGGCGAGCCTATGGTCCGGACGAGATGGCCCGCGCCGGCGAGATCGCGGCCCTGCGCGCCCTGGGCCTCAGCCTGGTCCAGGTCGGCCAGGTGCTGGGCGGCGACGGCCMGGCCCTGCAGCCGGCCCTGGC
>NZ_JBFTZS010000384.1:0-4486 GCF_056406675.1 Caulobacter sp. P1_B12_2
CCCCCGGCAACTCGCTTTGGGCCGCCGAGGCGAAATTGCGATCGACCTTGCTCAGGCGGGGACGGTTGAACAGCGCGTTGGCGTCCAGGGTCAGCCCCATAGGAAGCATTAAATCATAACACCACCTTCGAGATATGATCAGCGCGGACTTGAGCCGGCCGTTCAGGTGCGCGCGTCGCGAGCCCGGGACTCGCCGCTCGGCCGCACCCACCGCTCCCACGCCCAGGCCGCCACCCAGCAGGCCATGGCCCAGGCCGCGCCCAGGCTCCAGCCGGCCAGCACGTCGCTGGTCCAGTGAACGCCCAGATAGATTCGCGAGGCCCCGACCAGCAGGCTGAGCAGCACCGCCGCGCCCAGGGCCAGGGCCTTGACCCGCTTGAGCGGCGCGAACCGGGCCGCCAGGGCGCCCAGGGTCAGGAACACCACGGCCGACAGCATGGCGTGGCCGGACGGGAAGCTGGGATTGGCCGCCTCGACCGCGCGATAGACCAGGTCCGGGCGCTCACGTCCGAACAGCTGCTTCAGCCCCTGGCTGATCGCCACCCCGCCGCCGGCCCCGACCAGCACCACCAGGGCCTCGCTCCAGCGTTTCAGGCACAACATCAGGGCCAGGGCCAGGACCACCACCAGGCTCAGCACCGTGATCGAGCCCAAGGCGGTGATGTCCGCCGCCGCCACGTGCAGCCACTTGGGTCCGATCAGGCTGTTGGGGTCGCCCGGCAGCCGCAGGGCCTTGAGGATGGCCAGATCGAAGGCGGTGGTGTCGCCCTCGGCGACGTCCTCCGACAGATCCAGGAACGCCAGGGCGCCGCCCGCCAGCACCAGCAAGGCCGCGACGGCGCCCAGCTCGCTCCGCGCGGCGGCCAGCAGCCGCGGCAAGTCCCGACGAGGTTCAAACGAGGGAAAACGCATCATGTGCAAGTGAACGCCCAAACGTCGATTTGGCCCCGATCAAGTAATCCCGCGGCCGGCGAAATGTTTCGGCCAAGAAACATGATGAACCATTCCTGACCAGCGCCGTTCATCCCCGGTCCAAACCACTCTCGCTAGTGTCGGACTATCGAAGAGGTTCGGCAGTGTCGGACTGCCACACAACAGGAAAGGACCTCGTTATGAAGCGTCTGATCATCTCCACCCTCGCCGCGACCCTGCTGGCCGGTACGGCCCTGTCGGGCACGGCCATGGCCCAAGGCCAACGTTATGACGACCGCGGCCAATACGACCAACGCCACGATAACCGTCACGACAGCCGCTACGACCGTCGCGACGACCGCCGCGACCATCGCTCGGACCGTCGGGACGACCGCCGCGAATATCGCCACTGGCAGCGCGGCCAGCGCCTGGACGCCCGCTATCGCGACAATCGCTACTATGTGAGCGACTATCGCAGCCGCGGCCTGCGCGCCCCGCCCCGCGGTTACCGCTGGCAGCGCGTGGACGACAACTACATCCTGGCCGCCGTGGCCACCGGCCTGATCGCCTCGGTGATCATCGCCAACCACTAGGCCCTTCCTCAAGAGCCTCATTCGAGCGCCCCGGACAGTTTCGCTGTCCGGGGCGTTTGCTTTTTAAAGTCCGAAAAACCGCCTCGCCCCTTCCCCTCCCCCGGGTCAAGGCGGTAATCGGAAAGCATGCCCGACCTGACCGACAGCCACGCCGCCGATCCCCTGATCACCCTGGCCCCCGACAAGTGGGTCACGCTGCGTGACGCGTTCGGCGTCGACAGCGACATGAAGGTTCCGTACTTCAGCCACAAGGACAGCCACGTCCCTGAGCTCGACACGGCCTACAAGTTCGATCCCCAGACGACCAAGGCCATCTGCGCCGGCTTCGCTCACGACCGCCGCGTGATGGTCCAGGGCTATCACGGCACCGGCAAGAGCACCCACATCGAGCAGATCGCCGCCCGGCTGAACTGGCCGCTGGTGCGGGTGAACCTCGACAGCCACGTCAGCCGGATCGATCTGGTCGGCAAGGACGCCATCGTCCTGAAGGACGGCAAGCAGGTCACCGAGTTCCGCGAAGGCATCCTGCCCTGGGCCCTGCAGCGCCCGATCGCCCTGGTGTTCGACGAATACGACGCCGGCCGACCGGACGTGATGTTCGTCATCCAGCGCGTGCTGGAGGCCGGCGGCAAGCTGACCCTGCTGGACCAGAACCGGGTGATCCGCGCCAACCCCTATTTCCGGCTGTTCTCGACGACCAACACCATCGGTCTGGGCGACACCACGGGGCTCTATCACGGCACCCAGCAGATCAACCAAGGCCAGATGGACCGCTGGAGCATCGTCACGACGCTCAACTACCTCGACCACGACGTCGAGGCCGGCATCGTCCTGGCCAAGAACCCGTCCTACGACACCCCGGAAGGCAAGCGCACCCTGGCCGCCATGGTCCGCGTCGCCGACATGACCCGCAACGCCTTCATGAACGGCGACATCTCGACCGTCATGAGCCCGCGCACGGTGATCACCTGGGCCCAGAACGCCGAGATCTTCGACAAGGACATCGGCCTGGCGTTCCGCCTGACCTTCCTGAACAAGTGCGACGAGCTGGAGCGGCCCACCGTGGCCGAGTTCTTCCAGCGGGCGTTCGGGACGGATCTGCCCGAGAGCGCGGCGCGGGTGAAGGTGGCTTAAGGGCCCTTGGTGTTCCAGCGTACGGCCGGGCGACCGATCCTCGCCCTTCTCCTCGGCGCGTCAGCGCTAGTGGCCTTGGCAGGCTGCAAGCCCGCGGCCGACGCCCAGGCGGCTGAAAAAAGGGCGACTGAACAGGCCCAGCCGGCCGCGCAAGCCGACGACGCTCCGTTCACCGTGCCCGGCAGCATGGTCCACACCCTGCCGCCCTCGGCGCAGGGCCGCGTCTACCAGATCTACGTCAAGACGCCCTTCGGCTATGACGCGCCCGAGAACGCCGGCCGGCGCTGGCCGGTGATCTATCTGAACGACGGCCCCTACACCTTCCAGGTCGCCTCGGGCGTCACCCACCTGCCCTACAGGTTCGACCGGTGGGAACAGGCGATCCTAGTCGGGATCTCCTACGCCCAGGGCGACGACGGCATGGTCAGCCGCCGCCGCGACATGACGCCCTGGCGCGATCCCGGCCTGCCGTCCCCCAGCGGCGGCGCGCCGCAATACCTGGCCTTCATCAAGGGGCAGGTCCTGCCGTTCGTCGAAAGCCGCTACCGCGCCGATCCGCGCCGCCGAACCTTGGCCGGACAGTCGTACGGCGGCCTGTTCGGCGCCTGGGTGGCGGWGACCGAACCGGAGCTGTTCGACAGCTATATCCTGACCAGCCCGTCGCTCTGGTACGACCATCACCAGATGATCAAGGCCGAGGCCGCCTACGCCGCCGGCCACAAGGACCTGAAGGCCCGCATCTACCTGGCCACCGGCGAACTGGAACGCCCCCGCCCCGGCGGCGACGCCGAGGACATGGTGGGAGACCAGCAGGCCTTCGCCAAGACCCTGCGCGGACGCGGCTATCCCGGCCTGAAGGTCCGCGACGAGATCATCGACGACACGGTCCACGAGACGACCTTCCCGGTCGGCCTGGTCCACGGCCTGACCTGGCTGTACCCCAAGGGCTGAGCGGGACGACAGGTCCGTTCAAGACTTCCCCCTTGGAACCATGGCCATCGAGGCGCAGTTTCCAGAACCTAGTCTTCCAACGGAGCCCCCCATGAGCGACATCACCTACATCATCGTCGAGCACGACGGCGGCTGGGCCTACAAGGTGGGCGACGTGTTCTCCGAGACCTTCAAGACCCACGACGCGGCCCTGCACGCCGCCCAGCGCGCGGCCGGCGAGCAGCGGGTGGCCGGCGAGGAGACCGGCATCTCCTACGAAGACGCCAGGGGTCAGTGGCACAATGAGCTGTCGGCCGGCGACGACCGTCCCACCACCCACGTGGTCGACGCCAAGAAGTAGGCCCTCAGCCCGGCGCGACCTCGCCCCGATCCGCGAGGTCGCAGCCGATCACCATCAGGCGGACATGACCGTCCCAGACCTCGATCCGCGAGCAGCTGCGATGCTCGGCCAGCAGGGTGCGCGCGTGGACGGCCGGATCTTCGCCGTCGTCAAGCACCCGCACGTCGAGAAACGGCGAGCGACCGTCGGCCGTCAAGGCCACGAAGGTGTAGGCCTGCCCCATATGCGTTCGCCCGCCCCCGGGTGAAGGAGCGCCATGACGGCGGCCCCTCGCTTGGCCGCGAGCCTAATGCGATGGCGAAAGCGCCGTCGGTCAGCTACCCGACAATCCCGGCGCCGATCGGCGGAGACCGGCCATGCGACGGCCCGAACTCCGCACGACTTTCGGCGGTAAGGCGCTGATATGCCGAGCCAAAATCTTTAATCCCCTCACCCTTTCGTGACGCCCGTATCCTGATCTCACCTCGACGCAGGGAAAGGGCGCATGGCCAGCGACCGATGCGGCGGCGAGGGGCGATCGAGCGGGGAGCTCTGTCGGCGGTTCTGTCGCGTGAGT
>NZ_JBFTZS010000385.1:0-7080 GCF_056406675.1 Caulobacter sp. P1_B12_2
CTGCTCGACCAGGCTGGACTCGACCGTGCCCCGGGCCGATYCGGCGCGGTTGGCCCCGCCATGGATCCAGACCATGACCGGCAGGGGCGCGTCCGGCTTCAGGGCCGGCGTGCGGATGTCGAGATAGAGGCAGTCCTCGCGGCTGTCGGCGGCGTCCTTGGCGTTCCAGCCGTAGGACCGTTGCAGGCAGGGCGCGCCCGAGACGGTCGCGGCCCGGGCTCCGGACCAGGGCTCGACCGGCGCCGGCGGCTTCCAACGCCGATCGCCGACCGGCGGCGCGGCGAAGGGCACGCCGCGATACACCGCGCCGGCGCCCCGCGCCTCGCCCCGAATCGTTCCGCCGGTGACCGCGACGCTAACCCCGTCGTCTGCCACAGCCGTATCCGCCGCTCCGAAGGCCAGCAGGGCGGCCAAGGCGACGGCGCGACGGTCAGCCATGGGCCTGGGCTTCGGCCAGGGTCCAGAGGCGCGCCGCGCCGCGAACGCCCGAGGAGTCGCCCCACTGAGCCGGGGCCAGCCGCGCGCGCCAGCCGTCGGAGAACACGTGCGGCTCGATAAAGGCCGGCAGGCGCTCGTACAGTTCGGCGACGTTCGACAGCCCGCCGCCGAACACGAAAGCGTCGGGATCGACGATGTCGCAGATCACCGCCAGGCCTCGGGCCAGCCGGTCGAGATAGCGGTCGAAGCTGGCCGCCGCCTCGGCGTCGCCGGCCCGCGCGGCGGCGATGATCGCTTCGCCGGTCAGGGCCTGGCCCGTGCGCTCAGCGTGGTCGCGACGAAAGCCGGTGCCCGAGATCCAGGTCTCCAGGCAGCCGTGCCGTCCGCACCAGCAGGCCGGCCCCGGCGATTCTTCCGGCTTGGGCCAAGGCAGGGGCGTATGGCCCCACTCGCCGGCCACGCCGTTGGCGCCCTCGACCAGCTTGCCCTCGACCGCCAGGCCGCCGCCGCAGCCCGTGCCGATGATCACCGCGAAGACCACCGCCAGACCCGCCGCCGCGCCGTCGACGGCCTCGGACAGGGCCAGGCAGTTGGCGTCATTGGCCAGCCGCACTGGACGGCCCAGTCCCGCCTCCAGGTCCTCGCGGAACCGGCGGCCGTTCAGCCAGGTGGAGTTGGCGTTGCGCATCACGCCGGTGCGCGGCGAGACCGAACCGGGCGCGCCGACCCCGATCGAGCCGCGGCCGCCGGCTTGCTGCTCGGCCTGGGCGATCAGGTCGCGGACGGCGGCGATGGCGGCGTCGTAGGATCCGGGATTGGGAGCGCGCACGCGGGCCAGGAACCGGCCGTCCGGCGACAGGGCCGCGGCCTCGATCTTCGTGCCACCAAAATCCACCCCGACCTGGATCAAACCGCTTTCCTCCACCCGCCCGTTTTCAGGCTTTTCGAGCGCGCGCCACGCCGCGCTTCCTATGCCGCCCATAGTCAGCAGCCTCGAATAAGGAAATCAATTTAAATTATTCGCTGAAGCAGCCTCGCTATCGTCATCGCCCGCCGCGATGCTACTAGGGCTTTCTCGTCGAAGGTCATCGCATGCCGTCCTTGGAAGCCTCGCGGAAAACGAACCGGAAGCGCACCCAGGGCGCGAGCCTTTCTGGGGCCAATCTGGAACGGGTCGGCGACCACAATCAGCGGGTCATCCTGCAGGCCATCCGGGTGGGCGGTCCGATCACCCGCGTGACCCTGGCCGGGATCTCCGGCCTGACGCCGCCGGCCGTGGCCAACATCACCAAACGCCTGCTGGATGACGGCCTCATCCTTGAGGCCGGCCGGGTCCAGGGCCCGCGCGGCCAGCCGGCCATGAACCTGACGATCAATCCCGACGGCTGTTTCTCGATCGGGGTCAATATCGACCGCGACCACATCACCGTCGTCTTGCTGGACCTGCTGGGCGCCGTGCGCGCCCGGGCCAGCCAGGAGATCGAGTTCCCGCTGCCCGCCGACGTCGGCAAGTTCTGCAAGGTGCAGATCCGCAAGATGCTGGCCGCCTGGAAGGGCGAGCCGCCGCGCCTGTCGGGCATCGGCGTCGCCCTGCCCGACGACCTGGGACGGGTGGACCTGCCGCACCGGCCAGAGAACTACGACGTCTGGAGCACGGCCGACATCGGCAAGCTGATGGCCGACATCCTGCCCCTGCCGGTGTTCCTGGAGAACGACGCCACCGCCGCCGCCCTGGGCGAACTGCAGTTCGGCCACGGCCTGCGCCGGCCCAGCTTCTTCTACGTCCTGGTGTCGTCGGGCCTGGGCGGCGGGCTGGTGGTCGAGGGCGACTATTTCCGCGGAGCCCAGGGGCGCAGCGGCGAGATCGGCTTCCTGCCGGTCTCCTCGTCCAAAACCAAGGCCCGCTCTGTGCAGGAGGTCGTGTCGCTGTCGGCGCTGTACGCCCATCTCGAGGCGGGCGGCATCGTGGTGACCCGCCCCGACCAGTTGAGCGATCTGTCCGCCCAGGGCCAAGCCCTGGTCGAGGACTGGATCGCCCTGGCGGCCAAGCTGCTGGTCCAGCCGTTCGTGGCGATCAGTTGCCTGGTCAATCCGGAAGCCATCTATGTGGGCGGTCGGCTGCCCACGGATTTGCTGGATCGCCTGGTCGCGGCGGTCAACGCCCGCCTGGCCGCGATCGAGGACCTGCCCGCCCTGGCGAAGGTCGAGCGGGCCGCCACCTCGGCCGACGGACCGGCCGTGGGCGCGGCCCTGCTGCCGTTCATGGCCCAGCTGCTGCCCTCCCGCGCCGCCCTGATGAAGACCGGCGCGGGCTGATTATCAGCCTACGGATCAGATGACCCGCTGAGCGGTCACTGGCTGGCCTTTTCGGTGTTGGGCGTCCAGCATGACGATGGCGCGGTGGGCGGCGCGGATCGCCCCCTCCTGCCAGGCGCCGACATGGCTGAGATATTCGCCGGCGAAGTGGATCGGCCCGTCGGGCTGACCCAGCAGGTGATAGTCCGGCTCGTCGTCGCTGGCCCAGCCCACCCCGATGCCGAGGTTGTAGGGCACGGCCGCCCACTGCACCTGCAGGGGCTTTTCCAGCAGCTTGCCGCAGCCGGGGTGCATGGCCTCGATGACCTTGCGGGTGTGCTCGATCTGGGCGGCGCGCGGCAGCTTGGCCAGTTCGTCGGCCGCCTTGCYGCCGGCATAGGCGCCCAGGATCACCCCGGTCTTCGAATGCAGGCCGTAGCTGGGGTACCAGACCATGTTGCTGGGCCCCTTCACGAACGAGAGGCCGCCATAGATCTGGTACTTGGGTCCCTCCCAGAAGCGCGGGGCCTGCCAGGCGATCTTGATGCTGTCGCGATAGGGTGTACGGGCGATGGCGGTCTTGTAGGCCGGGCTGAAATCGGCGTCGATCTTGGCCAGCACCGGCAGCGGGATGGTCGAGATGCAGTAGTCGGCCTCGATCGTCAGGTCTTGCTTAGCGACCTTGTCGTAGTAGGCGATCTTCACGCCTTTTCCGGTCTTGCGGATCTGGCGCACCTCGCACTGGCGCTTGATGATCTTGGGACCCAGGGCCTTGGCGAAGGCGTGGGGGATGGCGTCCATGCCGCCTTTGGGCTGGAACATGGTGGCCTGCATGTCGATGACCTCCTCGAACAGCACGCCGTTCCAGAGATCCTCGTCGAGCAGGGCCTTCAGGCTGATCGGGTCGTAGGGCGTGGCCTTCTCGTCGCCGGCGCCCGGCTCGATCTTCAGACCGGCCCGTTGCGAGCCCTTGTAGAGGAGGTCGGGCGACAGGTCGCCGTAGGTCTTCAGGAAGGCGACCATCCGCTGCTTGTCGTCGGCGGTCAGGTCCGCGTCCAGCGCGCCCTTGTTGATCGCCTTGGCCAGCAGTTCGGAGACGTGGCCGCGGGTGTCGTTGATCGCCGTCCGCATGCGGATCGGCTGGCCGCCGTTGGCCTCGGGATTGAGCAGGAAGGCGCTGCGGCTGGCGTTGACCTCGACCTCCAACTCCACGCCCAGCTCGCGGCAATAGCCCAGGACGATCTGGTGATGGCTGGGCAGGCGCGCGGCGCCGGCGTTCATGTACTGGCCTTCGTCGAACTCGCAGACCTGGCGCGAGCCGTCGGTCATCTCGATCTTGTCGCCCTTGCGCACCGTCCAGACCCGGCCGCCGGTGCGGGCCCGAGCCTCCAGGATCGTGCAGTCGTAGCCGGCCTTGCCCAACTCCCACGCCGCCGACATGCCCGCCACGCCGGCGCCCAGGATCACCACCTTGGCGCCCGCCCCGCCGCCGCCCTTGGCGAGGTCCGGCGGCGCGCCGGCGAAGGCCGTGGACGGGGCCAGCAAGCCCAGGGCCTGCATGGCGGTGAACGCGGCGCTATAGCCGCCGGCCGCCCCGACGGCGTGAATGAAACTGCGACGGCTGACCGGCATATGAGACCCCTCTTTGCCCTTTGATTGGGGCTATGCGAGGCGGCGGCTTCCCACGGGTCAATCAAACACGACGGCGCCGCGCGTTTGCGTGCGCGGCGCCGCTGGAGCTTGCGGACGGCGCCTTGAATCCCCCTTCACGCCAGTAGGGATAGTGCGGATAGGCGGGGGTCACGGCGCTGGCGGCGTCCAGGCGCGCCACCTGCTCGGGGGTCAGGCTCCAGCCGACCGCGCCCAGGTTCTGGCGCAGTTGCGCCTCGTTGCGGGCTCCGACGATCACGCTGGACACCGTGGGCCGGCGCAGCAGCCAGTTGATGGCGATCTGCGGCAGGGTCTTGCCGGTTTCGGCGGCGACGGCGTCAAGGGCGTCGACCACCGCATAGAGCCGCTCGTCGTCGACCGGCGGACCGATGTCGGCGGTCTCGTGCAGGCGGCTGACCTCGGGCAGGGGCTGGCCGCGACGGATCTTGCCGGTCAGCCGGCCCCAGCCCAGCGGGCTCCAGACCATGGCCCCGACGCCCTGGTCGATGCCCAGCGGCATCAGCTCGTGCTCGTAGTCGCGACCGACCAGCGAATAGTAGGCCTGGTTGGCGGCATAGCGCGGCCAGCCATGCTGGTCGGCCACCGCCAGCGACTTCATCAGCTGCCAGCCGGAGAAGTTGGAGGCGCCGACATAGAGCACCTTGCCGGCCCGCACGAGATCGTCCAGCGCCGACAACACCTCCTCGACCGGGGTGAAGGCGTCGAAGGCGTGCAGTTGCAGCAGGTCGATGCGGTCGGTGCGCAGGCGCTTGAGCGCGGCCTCGACGCCCCGCACCAGGCGCAGGCGCGACGTCCCGCGATCCAGCGGACAATCGCCCATCGGCAGGCCCAGCTTGGTCGAGATCAGGGCCTGGTCGCGCAGGCCTTCCAGGGCCGCGCCGAGGATCTCTTCCGAGGCGCCGTTCGAATAGACGTCGGCGGTGTCGAACAGGGTCACCCCCGCTTCGAGGCAGATCTCGATGATCCGGCGGGCCTGAGCGGCGTCGGTGTCGCCCCAGGCGCTGAACAGCGGTCCCTGGCCGCCGAAGGTGCCGGCGCCGAAGCTGAGGGCCGGAACCTTCAGGCCCGATTTTCCGAGTTGGCGATATTCCATGATCCGACGTCCTTTTGAGATCAGAGGGCGGCGACGCGGAGGGCGCGGCGCTCAAGAGAGAGACTGAAGGCGGCCAGGGCCAGGGCCGACAGCGGCACGGCGGCGGCGACCAGGGGGACGGCGGCCAGGCCCGGGCCGTGGGCGATCACCGCCCCGCCTAGCCAGGCGCCGAACGCATTGCCCAGGTTGAAGGCGGCGATGTTCAGGCTGGAGGCCAGGCCCTGGCCCGCGCCGCCGGCCTGAGACAGCACCCGCATCTGCAGCGGCGCGACGGTGGCGAAGGCGGCCGCGCCCAGGCCGAAGGCGGCGATCACCGCCCCGATCCGGTCGTGGAAGCCGAACGCCGAGGCCAGCATCACCACGGTCAGGATGGCCAAGCTGCCCAGCAGGGCCGGGGCCAGGGCCTTGTCGGCCCAACGGCCGCCGACCAGGTTGCCGCCGACCAGACCCGCGCCGAACACCAGCAGGATCGGCGAGACGGCTTCTTTCGAGAACCCGGCCAGCTCGGTCAGGATCGGCTGGATGTAGGTGAAGACCGCGAACACCCCGCCAAAGCCCAGCACGGTCATCATCAGGCCCATCTGCACCTGCGGCCGGGCCAGGACGGCGAACTCCTCACGCAGCGGGGCCAGTTCGAGGATGTCCTTTTCGCGCGGGACCAGGGCGGCCAGCACGGCGAAGGCGACCAGGCCGATCGCGCCCACGGCCCAGAAGGTGGCGCGCCAGCCGTAGGCCAGGCCCAGCCACGAGCCGAACGGCACGCCCAACAGGGTGGCCAGGGTCAGGCCGGTGAACATGATGGCGATGGCCGAGGCCTTGCGCTGCGGCGGCACCAGGCTGACGGCGACCAGCGAGCCGACGCCGAAGAACGTCCCGTGGGCCAGGGCGGTGACGATCCGCGCGGCCATCAGCAGGCCGTAGGTCGGGGCCAGGGCGGCGGCGACATTGCCGATCGTGAAGATGGCCATCAGCACCAGCAGCGTCGTCTTGCGCGGCAGCCGGCGAGTGGCGATCGTCAGGATCGGCGCGCCGACGAACACGCCCAAGGCGTAGCCGGTCATCAGCAGGCCGGCCTGAGGGATCGAGACCCCGAGATCGGCCGAGACCTGCAGCAGCAGGCCCATGATCACGAATTCGGTGACGCCGATCCCGAAGGCGCCGACGGTCAAGGCGTAGAGGGCTAGGGGCACGGCAAGGCTCCAGAAGTTTCTGAGCGACTGAGGTAGGCCCTCGGCGCTCCGTGAATTAGACTGCCGGAACGACAGGCATTTGTGAGTTCAAGTCAAAGATGGCCAGGCTGGAGATCAACCGTTCGGGCGAGATGGAAGTCTTCGCCCGCGCCGTGGAGCTGGGCGGCTTCTCGCCGGCCGCCCGCGAGTTGAAGATGACCCCCTCGGCGATCAGCAAGCTGGTCAGCCGGATGGAGGCGCGGCTGGGCGCGCGGCTGATCAACCGCTCGACCCGCAAGCTGACTTTGACGGCCGAGGGCCAGCTGTTCCACGAGCGGACCCTGCGGGTGCTGGCCGACCTGGACGAGGCCGAAAGCGCGGTCGCCGCCAGCCAGACCCCGCGCGGCCGGGTGC